>JAHLWE010000526.1 GCA_019058135.1 Promethearchaeota archaeon
ATATTGAGATTATTGGAAAAGAATTGGAAATCTTTTTTTAATTCTATGAAAGAATGGAAAATTCTTCCTGAGAAATATCAAGGAAGACCAAAACCCCCAAAATATAAGAAAAAAAACGGTGAATTTATTATTATTTTCACTAATCAACAATGTAGAATTAAAAATGGCTACTTACATTTTCCAGAAAAAGTAAAGTTATCTCCGATTAAAACCAGAATAAGAAACAAATTACATCAAATAAGAATAATCCCCAAGGGATTATTTTATAATATAGAGATTATATATCCACAGAAAACAAATAATTTAAACTTAGATAAGGATAGGATTATTGGAATTGATTTAGGGGTGAGCAATATTGCAACTATTGTAAATAATGCAGGGTTAAAACCCACTATTATTAAAGGCGGTATTGTGAAGTCCATAAATCAATTCTATAATAAAAGAATTGCCGAGCTAAAATCAATTAAAGATAAGCAAGGAATTAAATTTGAGACCAAAAGATTGCATAAGATTACCAGAAAACGGAATAATAAAATAAATGATATATTTCATAAAATTTCAAGAAAAATTATTAAATATTGTATTGAAAATAATTTTGGAACAATAATAATCGGTTATAATAGAACATGGAAGCAAAAAGTGAACATTGGAAGGATTAATAATCAGAAGTTTGTTCAAATACCATTTTTTAAATTAATAAATCAAATTAAATATAAATCGGAGTTAGTTGGTATCGATATTATTATAGAGGGAGAGTCTTTTACTTCCAAATGCAGTTTTTTAGATAAAGAGCCGATTAAAAAGCATAAAAATTATATGGGGAAGCGTATAAATAGAGGTCTTTTTAAGACCAAAAAAGGACTCCTTATCAATGCTGATGTAAACGCAGGGTATAATATTATTAAAAAAGTAGTCCCAAATGCAGTTTCTGCGGATGGGATAGAGGATGTGGGGTTACATCCATATTCTATTGCTATATAATAAAAATAGTCAAATAGAATTAAATTTTAATTGAAAACAAGGGAAATTAAAAATAACCTGGATTTGAGTAAATTCGATCTAAATTGACTAAAAGATCTTAATATTCAAAAAAAAATGGAAATAAATGAAGATTTAACAATAGAATCAATTTTAGAAGGTAATATGAGATTTTTAGAAAAAATTGTGAATAAAAATTGGAAATTGATGGATCTGATTTATATCTACATTTATTTAAAGGAATTAAAGGATTAGGAATTAATAAGATTAAGAAAATTTATAAATTTTTTGGCAATTTTGAATATGCATTTAATTCTTCTATTGAAGAATTTAGTAAAGCAATAAAAGATAAGAATATTTTAAACCAAATACGTCAAAAACAAAATAATAAGGATATCATTTTAAAAGAGATTGATAATTACATAAAAAGTTATTATTATAAAGATATTAAACCCATCTCCTTTTTTAATAAAAATTATCCAATCCTATTAAAGAAAATAAAAAATCCACCAATTTATTTATACATAAAGGGAAACCTAATTTTCAATGAATTAGAAAAATCAATTTCTATTATTGGAACTCGCAACCCATCTTTTTACGGCCATACTAAAGCCAGATCTATAGCAAAAAGTCTAGCTGAAATGGGATATGTCATTGTCAGTGGTTTAGCAAGGGGAATAGATATGGAAGCACATTTAGGCGCTTTAGAAGGTGGAGGTAAAATAATTGCAGTATTAGGACATAGGGTTGAAGACATTTATCCAAAAGAACATTCTGAACTTGCTCAAGAGATAATAAGAGAAGGGGCACTAATTTCCGAATATAATGATAATGAAAAAATGAATAAGTTTGATTTAGTAAATAGAAATAGGATTATTAGCGGATTAACCCAAGCATCTCTGATTATAGAAGGAAGTTTAAAAAGTGGAACTAGTCATGAAGTCAGATTTGCAAAAGAACAAAAAAAAATAATCTATGCCTTAAAGCCCACTGATTACAATCGCAAAGTTTCAGAATTGCCATTAAAATTGATAAATGAAGGTGCAATTGAAGTAGAATCTCCACAAGAGATAATGGACTACCTAAATTCCCATGAGAAAAAAATAGAAAAGAAGAAAATTAAAGATGATCATCTAACATCAACTCTTGACAAGTTTATAAAACAGGAGAAGCCAAAATAAATGGTACGAGAAGAAGAAGGAAAAATAATATTAGATAACGGAGTATCTGTAAAATTAATTGATGAACATTCCTATCCTAAGTGCAAACAGGTTAGTGAAAATAATGAATTATGTTATGATTGCAAAAATAAAAATTATCCAAAAGAAATCTAGGAAGAATTAGGAATTATTACTAATTAACGGAAATCATGCAGGGGACCTTTATTAAAAGCATTTATTAAGTTATAATTTTTCATTAATGTATTTTCTCTTTATCGCTCTCAATTCTTGGGATCCTTCCTCTACATTGTGCTCTAATTTAGAATAATAAGAATTATAGTATAATATTAATTTCGAAACTATATTTTTACCATATTCAGTTATTTCATAAAAAGAATATTCATTTGTATCCTCTTTCTTTTGTAAGAAATTTTGAATTATTCCACCTAATTCTAACTTTTTTACGTGATTACCAATTAAACTTTTTTCTCTTCCTGTAATCTTAGCAATATTCGAAAATGATAAAGGGCCATGGTCTATTAATAATATAGATAATGCTAATCTAAATTTATTTCCTATGCCTTTTAATGCGAATTCAAACTCATTTGGTATTTGATTAAGATAATCTTCAAAATTAATTTTCATATTTCATCATTTTTTTTTAAGTATATAATAAAAATTTATCTAGGTATATAAAAATTTACCTATATTTTTGTAGCAGTTTCTCGAAGGAAAAAAATGATTTATTTCATTTTCTAAGAAATACAAACAATTTCAAGACTTGGAGAAAATCTAATACTGAAATTATTTCAAATAATTAATGTAATTTACTTAGATGTTTAATAACAAAAAGAAAAATAGAAAAATATAAAAATGTAAAAAATATTATTATTATGACAAAATTATATAAATGAATTAAATTGAAAACTTCAAATATTCCAAAAAAGATAATAGATAGAATATTGAATTCAAAAAATATTATCACCAGTGAGGTTTTAGCTAAAAATTATAAACTAAAACCATTAACTGCTTCAAATTATTTAAGTAGATTAAAAAGAGATGGGATAATAACTAGAATTGGAAGAGGTGAATATATAAATTCCCAAAAATCAAAACTTATACTAGACATCTCGCCTAAAGTAAGAAAAATTCATGAAATTATAGAGGAACAATCACCCTTCTTAGAATTTATAATTTGGAGCATTTTTAATCTAAAAGAATTCTATCATAATGTACCTACTAAAAACTACCTCTTTATAGAATCAAAAGAGATGTTTGAACTAATGTCTATAAAGGAAATTTTATTTGAACACGACTTAGAATCCATAATAAATCCAAAGCCGAAAGATTTCGAAGAAGTGTTATATAGAATTGAAATTCCCATCATTTTATTTAAAAGAAAGAATTCTTACGGTGTAATCAAGATTAATGGCATACAAACGCCAATTTTAGAACGATGTATCCTTGATTTATATTATTATATAACAAGAAAAAAATTGAATTATCCAATTGAAGAGGTTAATAATATTTTAATTAATGCAATTAATACGGGTGCATTTAATTTTAGTTTTGCTGACAGATACGTAAAATTGAGAAATATAGAATTTGATTTCCTTTTAATTTTTTCAAAATTACATCAAAAATACCCTAATTTAATTCCTATTAGGTATTTGAGAAGAAATCTTAAACTTAATGAGAATTTAAAATTATTCTTCGGAGAAGATTGTTCTAAAGGTATTTTTTAAATTAAAAGTAATGGATTAGTTCCTAGGAAAAAGGAAATTCTTCCAACCTGGATTTATCTTAAAGCAGATTAAAGCAAGAAAAGGATTAATCCAGAATCTAAATGGATTAGAATATTTAGAAATCGATGATTATATTATCACATTGGGAAAACAAGTGAAAAAAATCGCTAAATATGCCAAAGGCGGAAAAAATAGACAACTAAATATAGCTCTACAGATGATTAATATTATTGTTTATACAAAAATTTATAAGTGAATTTTTTCATCTCCTAAGAATACCATAAGGCCCAAACTTGAGCGATATAGACAATTATTTAATCGCAAATGTAGTTTAAATTCTTGAACCATACCCGATTAAAGCATTTGCTATAGTAAGCAGCGATAAGGACCATCTCCCGGTTATGAAAAATGCAAGCTATAAAAACATTAAGTCTTACATCTTAGGCGTGAAGCAATCCGAGATTTATCAGAAGTATGATATTAATTACAAGGTTTTTATCACTAACAAAAATTTATAATTAATTAAAAAAAAAATCTATCATCAATTTCTATAAATTGAAGACATTCTCTTAGCGTTCCCTTATTCAAAACAATCCATTCACCTGTATGGCGTTGCCAATCCGCAGTACAATCTATTCCTTTCTTATCAAACAATGTGATCCGAGCAAAAATATCTTCAAAATATTTCCCATCAATCAATGGTTTTATGAAAATTGCATTTGGGTCATTCCATCTCATTGGTTTATATAAAAAATAAAAATAAATTCGCCCAGCCCGAATCTTAATTCGGTTGATTCCATTCGAAAGTTTTTGCGAAGAAACTATAAAATTGTTCACTTCTTTCAAAAGTGCAGTTTTATCTTTTTGATCCAATTTAATTGGTTTTGGCGGTACTTTTTTCCAGACTTTTCTCAATGGCATTTGGCATTTTTTATTTTTATTATTGTGGATTTTTTAACGAAATTTTATATCTCCAATCTCATAATATAAAATTTTTAAATGATATTTGCGTTTTAGTAAAGAATCTCATCTGCATAATGATCTTCATGCTCTTCCGAAAGACATCCTTCACATAAATAACTCCAGCTACCTTCACTTTCTGAACATTCAATGCATATCCAAGTGGCTCTTGTTTTTTTCCCTCTTCTTTGCATTTTACACAGTAATGATATCTCGGTTTATTCTTTAAAGTTATAAGAGGATATTTAAACTTTTTTTCTGAATCAAAAACGTTTTCTAAAAAAATAGTATGCTGTATATCATCATCAAAATCGTATACATATTCCATTTTATCACCTCTATAAAATCTCTATATCTTTTTCATGTTCTTTCTGCTTTTGTTTCTTGAAAATTTTTGACATAGATTCATCATTAGAACTGAAATATTCGATATCTTTAATATTAAACAAATCTACATTAAACTGTGTGGATTTGGAACTCACGTGATCATATATATTATTAATCTGATCAAATTTTAAAAGTTAAGTTGGTTTTCCAACGGGAGATCCTAATATTTGATATAAGTAATTAAGTTTTTTAGTCAATTCTCTATTTTGTGCATTTAATAATTTGGTTTGGATTAAAATGTCATTATTTTGCTTAATTAGTTTTTTAATGATTTTATTTTCGTCTAAAACGCTTTTTTCCTGAATTTCTTCAGGGATTTGAATATTAAAAATTTCTTTTGTAATTTCTGAATATATTTCCAAGACATTAATTTTTCCTGCTTTTGTAATATAATACTTTTTACTATCAGGAACTTCATAAATATGTTCTTTTGCCAATAATTCTTCTAAATAAAGGTCAATATCATTGTTTAAAATATAACCTTTAATTTTTAACGCTGAATTATCATCAAATGATCTATTCTCATATAGGTTTACAAGGATTTTTTGGCTTAAAGATAAATCTTCAAAATGATTTGAATGATTTAATATTTGAATTTTGTTATTTTCACCATTATATTTAATTTTAGGTGAAAATCTGAAGAGATGCAATAATAAATCTAAATATTCTTTTGTTGTTTTCCAATGAAGTCCTGATTTTTCGCTTATCTCATTTATTGAGTATTCTTCACTAATATTCAAATTATTCAATATATTGATTAGAATAGAAAAAATCGCTGAAGGTTTTTTTTTCATCACTTCTCAACTTCAAAATATTTATATATAATATTCATCTTCATTATAATATAAATTTTCATATTTTCAATCATTATAATGAAAATAATAGTATTTAAATCTGACGCTTATAATACATTGATTATCAAAAATTTCAGAAATTATTTACTAATTAAAGGTGAATTGTCTGAGTTTTTCGGAAGAAGAATTAATTCAAAAGTTATTAGATAATCCTAGCGCTTTATATTTATTATATCAACTTAATAAAACAGGTTTTGACTGTAATTTACCAACTTTTATTGATCGTGCAAAAGAAGTAAATTTTTTGAAAGATTTGGGAATAATTGAATTTATTTCTGAAAAGAAAATTCATTATAGAGCAACAAAATTTACAAAAAAAGGGAATTCTTTATATAAAAAATTAGATAAAGAAGGTATTTTTACCACATTTTATAATATATCGTTAGATTCAGAATTTTCATTTAAAGAATACTATTATGGAAAAATAAAAAGAATTGAAGAAGAAATTAAATTTCTAGAATCAGTAATTTATAGAATTTTAATTAAATATATAAAAGGTATTAATATATGGTTTAAGATTGGTAATTATGAAATTTTAATCAAAGATTTAAAACCTTTAGAAATAAGTGAAGATTATGAGATTTGGAGTATAGATTTTGAATTTATATGTAATATTTGTAAACAAAAATCAGAGAATCATCTAGAAATTAAATATGATATAGATAATATTAATAGAAACCCAAGAAGAATTCATTGTGATAAATGCAAAGCCATCTATATGTTTTGTCCTTTTTTAAATTGTTTTTATGGTTTATGATTTCTTTATAGCAGTAACTTATTATATTGTTATATATATAGTATTTTTATCAAGTAAATTAACCAAATATGAATATAAAGGCAAAGTACATAATTTCTGCAATACATCTTGTGAAACCGAATTTAAACGTAATTTTTAAAAATATTTAAAATGAAATAATTGATACCTCTATAGTTCGTGAAAAAGGACAAATTATAATTCCAAAAGAAATTCGGGAAAAAAACTATAAAATCATTGAAATTTTATGGGTTCATTATGCTCGGCAATTAATACTTCTATTTCTGAGGTCTGAAAAAATTTCTCAAAAAACTTAGCGTGCTCCGTATGAATTGGAATTAAATATCGGGGATTAACTTCATGTATAAAATTAATTAAATCATGTGACGTCGTATGTCCGGATGCATGAATACGATACGCTGGGATTCCAATTTTTCTAATTCCTTACTTATAGTTTTCGTACTATCATAGAATTCCTCGACATAGGGATATAATTTTTTTGTTCATAGAATAATTTTGATTTAATTACCATTTAATAAAAATTTTAAAGAAGATTCTATAATTAACGGAATTTATGAATTCAAAAGAAATTAATGTAAAAGTTAAAATTATTGGAAATGATTCAAATCAAGAAAAAATATTTACTACTAGTTTAACTACTACGTTAAAAAAATTTATGAATATAATTTTAAAGGAATTTGATTTAAATAAAAATAAAGTAGCTAGAGTTCTAAGAAATTTAGGAAATATTCCATTATTTAGCTTTTTTATTCATGATTCTTCATCAGAAGGTTTTACAATAAATTTGGATAGGAATAAAGATATTCAATTAAAGGTTATTCCATTGAAATATTCCAAAAAAGAAAAAAAATATATTGAGTTAGAACCCGAGCCCACTATTAGAAAGAGAAATGTCCCTAAACAAATTTATCAACTAAAGATTTTAATAAAATATATTAGCCCGCCCATTTGGCGCCGTATATTAATTTCTAATCATTCTACATTTGCAGAATTACACGATGTAATTCAAAAGTTTTTCGACTGGGGTAATTATCATTTGCACGAGTTTTATTATTATATACAAGATTATATTCGTCGACAAATTCGAATTCAAGGTTTAGATATTGATGGATCTTTACCCCTAAATTCAGATTTTTACGATGCTCGAGAAGATGATATTAGATTATGTGATGTATTTTCCACTGAACAGAGAGTAGTAAATTATCTTTATGATTTTGGAGATAATTGGGAACATAACATAAAATTAGAAAAGATTTTTCCCTATAAAGATGGTTTTCAATCACCTTTATGTGTAGGAGGGAGGCGGGCAACGCCTCCTGAAGATTGTGGTGGATCATATGGTTATCAAGAAATTCTTGAAATTCAAGAAAATAAAAAACATCCACAATATAAAGAAACGATAACTTGGTTAGGAGGAAAATTTAATCCCAATAAAATAAGGACACAAATAATAAAAATGACTCCAAGAGAAATAGAACGAAAGTTTGGTTTCAATTCAGAAGTAAGGATAGAAAAATCCCAACATTAAGAAAATATAGAAGAATCTCTTCAAATTCACGGAAAAAATTTTGAAAAAATTTTTAGCATCTTTTTAACAGAACAAAATAAGCGTTTAAAAGAAGATTCTGTGAAATATTACTGGAATGTAATAAATCTCTTAGAAAGCTATTTAAATAGATAGTGCTTTAATTACTTAACCGAAAAAGAAAAGACTTCCCTTCAATTTTGACAAAATCTTGGAAAAAGCCTATGAATTACTGATTCAATTTATTGAAGAAGTTTTTATTCCAACAAAAGGGTATATAATTCGGTATTTTTCAAAACTCGATGAAGACCTTGATATGTCAAATCAAATCTTGGCAAAATATTGATCAAAAAATTCTGATAGTGAATTTTTTCATCTCCTAAGAATACCAAAAGGCACAAACCTGAGCGATATTGACAATTACTTAATCGCAAATGCTGTAGAAATACTTGAACAATGCCAAATTAAAGGGTTTACCATTGTAAGCAACGATAAAGACTATCTCCCAGTTATGAAAATTGCAAGCTATAGCAATATAAAATCTTACATCTTAGGCGTCAATCAATCCGAAATCTATCAAAAATATGATATTAAGGATATTAAATTTCGTGGAATCCTACGCTACCTCAAATGATACACTATTTTAAAAATCTTTATAAAAATATTCTCTCATTCTATTTTTTCTTTCCCTTTTTCCCAACTTGCAAATTGTTTATCTAAAGCATCTATAAAGTCTGAAACCGTATCTTTATTAATAATTAAATTATCACCATCGATTGTAAAATTGAAATCCCTCGCCCATTCGAAAATTTTATTGTCAAAAGTTTTCTTATCCATATTAAGGACATTCTGCATCCGATCCAAATTTATCCGTGTTGAAACTTCCATCATCTCTTTTATTTTTTCGAATATCTCTTTTCCTTCTCTCTCTTTTCTTTCTTTCTCTTCCCTTTCTTGTTGTATGTTTGAATAACAATATTGCACAAAATCTTGAGGATATTTTGCTATTCCAGTTATATTAAATCCCCCTAAATGCTCAATAATCGCTTGATGAATTGGATTTTCATCGATTTTTAATCTCTTTAGATTCGAGAGGGTTCCAAGTCCCTTAATCTCAGAAATTTTATTTTGATCAAGATTCAATTTATTTAAATTTTTGAGTGTTTCGAGTCCTTTAATCTCAGTTATATTATTATTCGAAAGATTTAATTCTTTTAAATTAATAAGCATTTCAAGTCCTTTAATCTCTTCAATTTGATTTAAACTTAGATTTAATGCTTTTAAATTTGTGAGTTTATCTAATCCTTTAATCTCATTGATTTCTTTTATTGCTTTTCGAGATAAATTTAATTTTCCCTTTTTAACTTTATATCTTTTCCATCCATATGATACATACTCCATTTTATTCACTAATTAAAATCTTATATATAAATTATTTAAATTTTTATAAAATTTTTAAACGCTTTTCACCGAAGTGTGTGTTCATACTTCTCTTATCTTTTGAAACTTTTTTATCTCTAATGATTTCAATCAAAAAATTCTACTATCCAATTCATTTCCACAATTAGGACAATACTTTCTCAATCCGCCCAAATTAATGAATTTTCCTAATTCCTTCTCTAAATTGGTGTATATGTCCGCTAGCATAATATCCTCCACAGAAATTAATTTTAACTTACCCTTTTTATAAAGATAGATTTTCTCTTGCTTTCTTTTTAAATATGCCTTCCCAAAGAAACCCCAATATTCGATATAAATATCATGGTCCGTTAAATACCAATCATATTTGACCTTTTCGCCCTTTATTTTTATAGTTTTTTCATACTTGTGCGCCAAACCCAATTTGTGAAGGTAATTGTCGATAATTAACTCACCCTTAAACCTTACAACATGCCCGTCAAGACATTTAAAACTGGTCGCTTTTAACTGCTCTTCAGGCCTTAAAAAATATTTGATGAATATTTGAAGCATTCTGCTATGAGACTATTTGAAATCCAACCTGGAGGAGGGAGAGAAGTACATCAACATCCAGAAGACCATCTTATTTATATCCTAAATGGTGAGGCTGAATTTTCCAACGATAAAGGAGTAAAATTCATAGCTGGAAAAGATAATGTAATATATATCCCGCCTAATAAACATCATGGAATAAGAAATACAAACGAGAAGCCTTTTATTTTTATCTGTATTATTCCCTATTTAGAATAAAATATTTGAATTTAATAACCTGGGTCTGACTGTCCTTCCCGATTGGATAAGTAGACCTGATTTGGAGGTATTTTAAAAATCTATCTTGAAAAACATAATAAAAGGCGAAAATATAGAAATGATCTAAGATCTTGGTTGGATGAATTACGTTTAGATAATATTGACTTCAATTTAATAAAGACTGCGTTTACACATAGATCCTATAAGGGAATGAGGCCTAATGTCGAAAATAACGAGCGTTTGGAATTTTTGGGTGATTCAGTTTTAAATTTAATTGCTGCTGAAATATTATATCAATATGAAAATAATCTAAGCGAATCAGATATGACAGAACTGCGAAAAATGTATGTGGGCAATAATCAATTACCAGTGGTTTTTGACAAGTTAAATATACAACAATTCATAAGAATACCGAACAAATTTGAATTATCAAATAAAATAAAAGCAGGTTTCGTAGAAGCTTTTTTCGGAGCAGTCTATACGGAAAAGGGCTATGGTGAGTGTTATAAGTTATGGCAATTAATTCAATTAAAAATTCCTTCAATTGTTCAATCATTTAAATCTTTTCTTAAAAATGC
>JAHLWE010000527.1 GCA_019058135.1 Promethearchaeota archaeon
CAGCAATATTGGAGATGTAATTAATTTTGCTTTAAGAGTACTTAAAATAAGGTTGAAACGAGAGATTGAGGAAGAAGAATAGAAGAATATAAATTCAAATGGTTAATTAAAATAAAACTCATAAATCGTAATTTTTAAATCAAATTAATATGTAATCACGTTAAATTTGAGTCATTTTTAAAAATGATAAAAAAAATATTAGAATCACCTTTTTCTGTAAAAGAGATTAGCTTTAGTGACTTTATTGATATTATTGAAAAGAGCAAGATTATATTTGAAAAGGAACCTTATGTATTAAAATTGAATGCATCATCTCCCCAAGAAAAAATTCTCATCATAGGAGATATCCATGGAAACCTACCCTCATTAGTTAAAATCAAGGAAAAAATCGATAAAATAAAACCTGAAATAGTTCTTTTTTTAGGAGATATTGTTGACCGAGGGCTTTACCAATTAGAATGTCTATGTTTTATTTTATGCTTAAAAATTACAGAGCCAGAACGTTATTTTTTACTAAAAGGAAATCATGAAACAATCGAAATTAATCGATATTATGGATTTTTGGATGTTCTTTTGAATCAATTTGGTAATACAAAATATATGAAATATCTTTTGGAATTATACAATTCTCTCTCCCTTTGTTCAATAATTAATAAAAAAATATTTTGTGTGCATGGGGGCATTCCTGAAGATATTGAAATCATCAATAAATTAAAAAAATTGGATAAAAAACCAAATTTGATGAGTGATCCTGAAATCTCTAATGAAGTTTTTCAGATGATATGGAATGATCCTATTGAACATGAAACAACTCCTTATTTTGTAGATAATTTCAGAGGTGAGGGTATAAAACGATTTGGTTATAAAGCATTTGAAGAATTTATGGTGCATTATGGTTTTAAATCTTTAATTAGATCACATGAAATATTTCCTCCTCAAGGTTATCAATACTTCTTTAATGGTAGATTATTGACGATTTTTTCTTCAAATAATTATCGAGGTCAATTTGCACCTAATCCAGCAACGATCGCTTTAATTGAAGACTCAAACGTCGAGTTAATCATAATACAATGATTTTTTAAAATAAAATTCCTTAATCAGGCTTAATTAGTTATATTATTTGAAAATGAAAGTAATTAAATGCCAAGTAATATCAGACTATAAATCTGCTTTTTCTGATCCGTTAATAATTGTTAAAGATGAGATTTTAACAATTAGTATGAAAGAAACCGAGTGGAAAGAATGGTTATGGTGTATTAACCAATTTGGTAAAGGAGGATGGGTCCCAGAAAATTATATTAAGAGATTAAATGATAAAAAATGTAAAGCTCTTAGAGATTATGATGCAACTGAACTTACTGTGGAAATTGGAGAAGAAATAATAATTAACAATGAAGTAAGCGGTTGGGCTTGGGTTACCAACAAGAAAGGTAAAAGTGGTTGGGTACCATTAGAAAATATACAAATAATTCAAAATTAATTTTATGAAAAATTAAAGAATTAATTCTGGAAATTTTTCAATTAGTTCTGGGTATTTCTTTATTTCATTTTTCCATCTATCTTCTGCATCAATATCTAATATTATATTATACTGCTTAATTGTTTTCTCTGTTGGAACATAAATATCTGCGCTTATTTCTACATCATTTTTAAGAAAAACCTTAGTTGCAATTCGAGAATAAAGTCCTAATTTTACTCCTTCAAAAGTGTCAAGTCGAATTAATTGATCAAAATTTACATCAAATTTCAAACCCCAAAATTGTGCATTTTTATCTGGCAAAACGTATGGAAACCAATTCCCTGGGGGTAATATTCTTCTATAATTTTTTACTAAACACACTTCAACATTTTCATAATTTTTCCATAGATTATTAGTGATAAATGTTCCATATGCTACTAATGTAGCCAACGGTTGAGAGTGTGAATTGTTTTTCATATTGTTCCAAATAAAAGTAAACTTTAAAATTTTCTAAATTTATTAAAAATGAGTTAAAATTTTTAGAGAAATTATTTAAATCTATAATATTTCAGACGCATCTGGTTTAATGAACAATAGATTATTGCCTCTTATGAAGATCTCAGAATATTTGGCTACAGCGGCTCCATCCATAAATTCTGTGGCATCTTCTATTATCATATTCATATAAGAGTCAATTTCTTTCATTTTACCTCGGTATTCCGTTCCGTCTTTTAATCTTAGTAGAATAACGGAATTTACTGCCTTTTCTAGAATTTTGAGTGGGTCTCGTTCCATTTTATTAAATTACCTGATAATTTTTCTCTTTGATTAAAAACAATAATTAAATATAATTATATACTCTTAAAAAATACTCTTAAATTAAAATCTTTTTAATTTTTTTACGTTATTAATTTCAATTAGAATGAGAAATTTGAATGCAAAAAAATTGGATAAGAAGAAAAAGATTATTGAGGATTATAATTCTTCTGCCTTAATAATTTATGATAAACGATATAGAATAATTCAAAATTATAAATTCAAGTTATTAATTGAAAATCTTGTTTTCAAAAGCGGAATTTATCTAGATGCAGGTTCTGGAACAAATTTATTTTTAGATTACCTCAATAAAGAAAAGATTACAAGAAATATTAGATTAATTGGTTTAGACATATCTTTTAATATGCTAAAGATTGCAAAAAAAAAACAAAAAAACTCTTATTTAATCTTGGGAGATATTGAAAATCTTCCATTCAAAAGTAATCTTTTTGCGGGTTTTATTTCCATTACCTCATTTCAGAATCTTCCTGATATTAGGAAGGGAATGGAAGAAATAAATCGAGTTTTTAAGAGAAGCGGATTATTAGCCATTACAATTTTAAAAAAAAGCTTCAATTTAAATGAAATTAAAAAATTATTTCAACCACATTTTCAAGATTTAAATTATATATATGATAATAAATGCGAAGATTGGATTATTTTTAAAAATATCAAAGATGATTAAGATCTTGAATAAATATTTTAAGAAATAATAGATTTCAAAATTTCTTCGGTATTACTCTCTACTTTAAATCTCTTTTTAAAAAATAAACATATGTTTTTAATATCCCTTTTCAAAATTGATAATCCATTAGGATGGCTCTTGGGGATCCACTGTGGCCAATCAATGATCAGAATATCACCTTCAGAATTTATTAAGACATTAAATTCTCCGAGATCTCCGTGAATTATACCCACATTTTTATAAATAATACTTATTTGATTAATTATATCTTCAAAAATAAATACCGGATCTTCTATATCGATGAGATTATTAAGTTCTGTTCCTTCAATATATTCCATTATTATAATATGACGATTGATACCAATCGGTTTTGGAATATTTAGTCCTAATGGAGCAATTTTTGAAAGGGCTTCATATTCTCGCATAGCAGCAAGTCGATTAATGTAAAGCCAAGAAAAATGGCGTCTTTCACCGACAAATATTCTTAATTGTTTTACCTTTCGGAAACTTGTCCGACCTATTCTAAAAATTTTCATAGTCATTTCTTCATTATCATCGTTTATGCACTTATATACATCTGCTTCTTTTCCTTTCCCAATCTCTACCCCGAGTTGAGAAATTATTCCTTGTCCAACTAAGATATGAAAAGCGAGCATATCATACCCAATTGAATTTAATTTATAACTGGTTTCACCTGTAGAATCACGAATTATTAAATTATTTTTATGAATTTTATTGAGACGGAATAAAACTTCCTCCATTTTCAATTTAGAAAAAAAGCAGATATTACTCATTTTTACGGTGGCAGCTCTTCTCATACCCCGTTCAATCGCTCTTAATACGCGGAAATCTTCCTTTTCCATTGATTTTATAATTTTAGCTACTTCCAAACCTTAGTTTCTCTTTAATTTATATTGTAAATATACTCAATTTAACTAATACAATTGAAATAATTTATTATTAAGGTAAATCATGATTGAATATTTAAGGTATTATTTTTCATCAAGCTTTTGAATGTTTGAATATCCAAAAAATAGAGTATATAGTAGGGAAAACCAAGATTATAATTCCAATAAAATTTATAAGTAAAAATATTCCTAAATCACTTTTAGAAATTAAATATATTATTGTCGTCGAGCCAGATTGAAATAAGAAAAGAAAAATTCCTTGGGAGATATATAGTAGAAAACCTATTGACATAATAACCCCAATCACTGCTATTATAATTGATATAATGCGATTTATTATGAAGGATAGGGCTTGATTTCCAATAAAAATAAGGAGAAATATGATAATTAAAATTTGAGAAGTTAAAATCCACCTATCATATATTTGTGCATTAATTTGTAAGCTTCCATTTGTTTGAACCCATGATAATGACGATAATAGGTTAAGATAATATATAAATGAGAGAATAGTTCCAATTAGTCCGAATATCAGATAAAGTTTTAAATAAATGGTTCTCTTCAAGATTATTTTCTCTTTTTTACCAAATTTTTTCAATAAGTTCATTAATTGTGTATGAATTTCTGGTGGAATGTTATCTTTTAAAATTTTAAGTTTAAAATTTTGATACTTCTCTTGTATTAATGATAGTGATTTAAAACCAATCTCCTTCTTTTTCTTTTTTGATTTTGGACCTTGCCATAAATATACAATTTTATTCTTCTCATCTAAAAATATTGCAAGATCATGAAGTAAAAGGCTGGTTTCTTCTTCAACCCAGTTTTCTAAATTTTCATCAAAAATAAATGTTTTCATGTATAGGATTTGTAATTAAATTGTTATTATTAAAATTTTAAAGAAGTTGTGTAGTTAAATTTTTACTTTTAATATATTCCCATGACTGATTAATATAGCGTTTATATTCTTCTATTTGTTCATTGCTTAATCTATTAAATCTCTTTTGAGTGGACAAATACTCTACAATTGGTTTTCGCTTTGCTGGATCTAAAAGCCTTTTACTTGGGGTAGATAATGAGAACTTTCCGTTTTCAATCTCATATAATGGCCAAAATCCCGTTTCAACAGCTAATTTTCCCATTTTAATCGTATCTTTTGTGGAAAATCCCCAACCTGGTGGGCAAGGAGATAAAATATGAATATATTTTGTTCCCTTAATTTCCTTAGCTCTTTTGAATTTTGCATAAATATCTAATGGATAAGCTGCGCAAGAAGTTGCAACGTAAGGAATATCATGGGCTTCTAAAATTTTTGGCATATTTTTTTTATGTTCTGTTTTTCCATATATTGGAGTTGTTGTAGTAAATGAACCATAAGGAGTAGATCCGGAACGCTGAACACCAGTATTCATATAAGCTTCATTATCATAGCAAGCATAAATAAAATTGGTTCTTCTTTCTGCCGCTCCGCTTAAACCTTGAATTCCAATATCCGTAGTCCCCCCATCACCCGCGAATGCAACACAGGTAACCTTATCATCTTTTCCCATAGCTTCCAAGGCTGCCTCGATTCCACTTGCGCTTGCTGCTACAGTAGCAAATGGTGTATTAAGAACTGATATTTTATCAACACTTGTAAATCCTTGCATCCCATGCAACACAGTAAGACATGAAGCAGGAACTGTAATAATTGTATTGGGACCTAGAGCTTTTAAAGCTGTGCGATATATAAGTGATAATCCACAACCAGCGCACATACGATTCCCGGGTAATAAAAATTCCTCTTCAGGAATGTCATATAATTTAACTTTATCAGCCATTTTTTATTTTACCTCCTTTTGTAAGAAATCCAGTTCATCAAGTTTTAATCCAATAAATTCTGTTTGTTCAGAATACTCATTTTTTTTCTCTAAGTCAATCGCTCTATAAACTCCATTGATTAGATCCTCAGCATTTACATCTCTACCACCTAGTCCTACAATGTATCCTTTGATAAACGGTCTATTTTTCGATTGGTACAATGCACTCTTCAATTCATAACAGAGAATTCCTTCATAACCATAACCGATGTCTCTATCGAACACTACTATTAATTTTGCATCTTTAAAAAGTTCCCGAAGATATTTAGTGGGAAAAGGTCTGAATAATTTTAAACTTATAAGCCCAATTTTTACGCCTTTTTCTCTCAATTTGTCGATAGCTAAACGTGATTCTGAAGCAACAGAACCAACTGCAAAAATATACATCTCGGCATCTTCTGCTCTATACGTTTTATAAATTCCATTTCCATAGGAACGACCGAATTTTTCTGCAAATAAATCATGAACTTCTTTAACTTTATTTATAGAATTTTCTATAGAGCGTTGAAGTGAATATCGAAACTCATAATACCCAGGTGCAGTTCCCTCCGCTCTTTTAACTATATGTGGAGTTGTAACAGGACAAACTCCCATTACAACATTCATATCTCCTAAGTTAAGATGATGCTTCAATGGGGGTAAAAATTCATCAATTTTTTTTTGGGGTTCCAATTTAACTAACATGGAGGTATGGGATAATATATATCCGTCATAATTTACAAAAATTGGGACATAAACACTGGGATCTTCTGCAATTCTATATGCTTGCAAGTTAGTATCATAAATTTCTTGATTATCTTCGCAAAACATTTGTATCCATCCTGTATCCCTAACTGTGAATGCATCTTGGTGATCAGTCCACACAGACCATGGTGCTCCAACAGATCTCATAGCAATATTCATAACAATAGGTAAGCGATTTCCTGCCGCCCAACATAAAATTTCATACATTAATAATAATCCATGAGAAGATGTTGCAGTATACACTCGAACGCCTGTGGCAGATGCCGCCACACATGCGGTGAGAGCAGATTGTTCTGATTCTACTCTAACCATACGTGCATTTAACTCCCCATTTTCTATAAAAAATGAAATTTTTTCAACGACTGGACTCTGTGGTGTGATGGGATATGCTGCTACAACTTGAACTCTAGCACCCTTACATGCATTAGCTGCTGCATGATTTCCGGTCATAACTTGATATTCTTCCACGCTTGTCATAATTCACTCTCCTCGACCATTTTTATTGCTTTTGGCGGACACACTTCCGCACAAATTCCACAACCTTTACAATATTCATAATTTATTTTTGGAGGGATTGTTCGGCTTATAATAGGCTCGGGACAATATAACCAACAAAAGTGACAAACATCTTTATTCATTTTCACAACACTACATTTATCAAGATCTATTTTTGGCTTGAATCTACTCCAAGAACCAGTTTTTCCAGCCTCTCCCACAACTGGCTTTTGAATGGATGCTAATATTATTTCATGAACTTTTTGATCAACCATTTTTCTTCCTTTTTATTTTTTTTACGATTTTTTTCTTAATAATTGAAATACAGACTGAAATTAGAATTAGTATAAAGGATTTATTTCAAAAATTGAGGAGCATTGTAAGTTTTACTGCCTCTTCAGCAAGAAAACTGTTAGATTCTCCCTTTTTTTCCCCCATTACTTTTATTATAGCTTTTTTCATGGATTCCAAATCAATAGAATCTAAAGCCTTTGTTAATACCCCTAAAATCGGTGTATTAACTATGGGAATATCTTCTAAATACAGATCTCTTTCAATACAAAATTTATTAATATTTGCAGATGCAATTTTTATGTTATTAGTGATATTATAAAAATTCTTTAATTCTTCAGGTGTTTTTTCAGAATTAATTATTAATATTCCATTTTCTTTAATATTTTTAATAATATCCGGAGTTATAACCGTCTCATCTAAAACAATAGCAATATCTGGACGTTTAATTTGCGCTCGAGTCCAAATTTTTTTATTTTTTGAAATACGAGCAAATGCCTGAACTGGAGCTCCTCTCCGTTCAGCTCCAAATGATGGAAATGCAACAACATCCTTATAGTTACCACTTATGTAGGCTGCTTCTACTATTATTTGGGATGCTAATACACATCCTTGACCTCCTCGGCCATAAAAAACAATCTCAGTTATTTCTTCTGCATCCGACATTATTTGCAACTAAACTCCTATTTTTTTAAAAAAGTTAGATATTCAAGGTAATGTCTTAAAGAATATTAAAAAAAAGTTAAAAATTTTTGGATAATGATATGAAAATTTTTTTATGGGTTTTCAATAATTTTTTATGCTTCTTTAATTGTATTTCAAAATTTATTTAACATGGCTTTCTAACCAGTCGCTTAAATTTTTTAAAACCTTTTTACGATCATCTTCCACTTCGTTATAAACTTCATGATATAGTCCCTCATAAATATAAGCGGTTTTGTCTTCCATAATGAACATATCTTTCAGATTTTCAGCTCCTCCCATTAATTTATCTTCTGAGCCGCATTGCATTAATAACGGTAATTTTAAATTACCTACAAATGTTTCTAATTTGCTAAGGGATTTCATCATTTCATAACCAAGTCTTGCAGTGATCTTTTCGGCATGCACTAATGGGTCATTTTCATAACTGCTTACTACTTCAGGATCGTGGCTGAGAAATTTAGCATCAAGATTTGGATCAATTTTCATATGAGGGGCAATTTTTGAAAAAAGTTTTGCCATAAATTTTAGGAATCCGCTAACCTCTCCGCCAGTGCTATTGCCTGCTCCGGATATAATCAACCCATTTAAAAAGCTTTCATATTTTTTCGTGAAGTAAAGAGCAATTATTGACCCCATAGAATGACCTAGTAAAAAAATCGGTAAATTAGGATGTCTTTCTTTTACAATGTCATATAATAATTTTTGGTCTTCAATATATTGACCCATATTATCCACAAAATTTATATCTCCTTCTGATTTGCCGTGACCACGATGATCATTAGCATATACAGCATAGCCGAGTGGAATTAATTCATTTACAACATTTAAATATCTTCCAGAATGTTCAGCAAATCCATGTGCAATCTGAATAACGGCTTTTGGAGAATCTGGAAGCCATGCTTGATAATAAATTTTTAATCCTTTAGCACCTTCATATTCACTTTCAATATTTTTCATAAGATAACCTTTTTTTTTTATTGATTATTTTTCAATTAAAAAGAATTAAAATCTAAAATAAAGCTTTGGATTATGTTATCTTCTTAATAAAAATCATTAAAATTTAACAGAGATATTTTATTTAAATTAAGAGAATAAAATTAGAATAAAACACTCATATAGAAATCAGGTTTAATATTTTCAATGGAGTCGTTTAGAGACTTAAAGTCAAGTAAATTAACGCCAATGATGAAACATTGGTATTCGGTAAAGGAGCGGTATCCTGATAATCTTATCGCTTACAGAATGGGAGACTTATTTGAGTTTTTTTACTACGACGCCGTTCGGATTTCTAAATTGTTGGGTATTACTTTAACTAGAAGAATATTTGGAGGAAAAGACTCATATCCATTAGCTGGCATTCCACATCATTCTGGAAATTATTTTAAAAATCTTGTTAATTTAGGAGAAACTGTTGTAATCGTAGAACAGCTGGAGGACCCAGCAGATGCTAGAGGCCGAATTGTTAAACGAGGTATCGTGAGGATAATGTCACCTGGAACAATTATCGAATCGGACATGTTAAAAACAAACGAGAATAATTATATTTCTTCAATCGTTAAAGGTAAAAAAGGCTATGGTATTGCATTTGCCGACTTATCAACTGGAGAATTTTCGACCACTCAATTCGAATCTAAAGAAGGCATTGCTGAAGAAGATCTTTTTGCGATTTTTTCTCGTTATAGCCCAGTTGAGCTAATATTACCATCAAACCTCTATCGGGATGACGATTTCATAATTAAAATCAAAGATATCAGTAAATGCATTATAAAGGAATTTCAGGATTATGTTTTTGAATATGAAAATGGATATTCGATAATTATTAAGCATTTTAATTTGAGTAATCTAGAATCTTTTGATTTAGAAAATTTACAAATGGCAATACAAGCCTCTGGTGGTTTATTAGCATTTTTAAAGGAAACTCAAAGAGATGTTATACCAAATATTTTTCAAATTAAGGTTATTAAACAAAAGGAAGTATTAAATTTAGATTATTCAACTCAGAGAAATTTAGAACTATTAAGGAATATTAGGGACCGAGGAAAAGATGCAACACTTTTTTCCATTTTTAATCATACTCAAACGCCTATGGGTGGCCGTTTATTAGCCAAAATTATTGTAGAACCACTTATAAATAAAGATCAAATTAACCAACGATTAGAAATCGTTCAAAAATTTAAGGATGATGTTTTTTTAAGGTCAGATCTTCGGGATAAACTCGAAAAAATGGGGGATCTTGAGCGAATTATTAATAAACTCAATTTTTCTCGTTCTGCAAATGCGAGGGATTTATTAAATTTGAAAAATTCGCTTGAAGTAATTCCAGAAATTATAGATTTGCTAAAAAAAGGAAAAACTCCAGAGTTAAAAATTTTTTTAAAAGAAATTAAAGATTTTTCGGTAATTCGAGACTTAATTAAGAATTCCATTGCAGAAAATCCTCCAACTACCATAAAAGAAGGCGAAATAATTAAAGAAAGTTATAATGAAACGGTTGATGAGTATCGAAACATAATCAATAATGGAAAAAGTTGGATGTTAAAATTTGAGAAATCGTTAAAACGACGTTTTGCTATACAAACTGGGATTAAAGTATCACATAACAACATTTTAGGATATTTTATAGAAATTACTAATACTACAAAATCCAAAATTAGAAATTTTCCCGAAGAGCTTATCTCAAGGCAATCTATTAAAAATGCTGTAAGATATAAGAGCAAAGAACTCAATGAATGGGAGGAAAAAATACTAACGGCTGAGGAAAAAATTAATGATTTGGAGTATCAACTATTTTCAGAAATACGAGAGAAAGTAGTTATGCAAACGGTTGATATTGGAAATGTTTCTGAATCAATTGCAATGATTGATGTATTATGTACTTTTGCTGAAATTGCCGAAAAATATAACTACTGCAAACCTATTTTAAGAGATGATGATAGAATTATTATTAAAGAAGGGCGTCATCCCATTGTTGAGCAAATTAATTTTTCTGAACCCTTTATCCCTAATGATTGCTATATGGATACGGAGAAAGAACAAATTTTAATTATAACCGGACCTAACATGGCTGGTAAGTCAACATTTTTAAGGCAAATGGCATTAATTTGTTTGATTGCACAAATGGGGAGTTTTGTTCCAGCGAAATCGGCAGAAATTGGGATTATTGACAGAATTTTTACAAGAATTGGAGCCTCGGATGACCTTGCGAGACGATTAAGCACTTTCATGATAGAAATGAACGAAACTGCAAAAATCCTTAATTATTCTACTCCAAAAAGCCTTATAATCATTGATGAGTTAGGGAGAGGAACATCATCCTCAGATGGAGGCGCAATTGCAATAGCAACTTTAGAAAAATTACATTCTATGAAAGTAAAAACTCTATTTTCTACTCATTTCCACCAACTAACAGAAATTAAACTTCCTCGAGTAAAGAATTATCATTTAGATATAAAGGAAGATGAGGATGGTAACATAACATTTATTAGAAAAGTTCAAGAAGGAAGTACAGATAAATCGTATGGCATACATATTGCACGACTTGCCGGGATCCCAGAAGACACTATTATAAGAGCTTTTAAGGTCCTTGAACAGATAGAAAAAAATGATACTTTTAGAGAAACAATTAGAAATGGAAATAATTTAATGAAGTTGACTCCTAAACCTAGGAAAAAAGAAATAAAAAAAACCGGGAAAACTGTGCAAACATCATTCTTTAAACCAATTGTGAAAGTAAAACATGAGATAAATGAAGAATATATTAAATTATTTGAAATTATTAATAATATCGATATTAACAATATTACTCCACTAAAAGCAATAGAGAAATTAAGTGAAATAAAGAAAAAAATAGAAGATATTGAATCTAATGATTTATAGAGCTGATATTATATGCAGCGAATAAAAAAAATAAAAGATTTCGAAAAAATTGCTGCAGGAGAAGTTGTTGAACGGCCTGCTTCAGTTGTTAAAGAATTGGTGGAAAATTCGATTGATGCAGGTGCAAAGAACATCAAGATTATCATTAAAAATGCTGGAAAAAGTTTAATTCAAGTAATTGATGATGGCTACGGTATTGAAAAAGAGGATGTAGAAATCGCTTTTGATCGTTATACAAGCGGAAAAATAGAAAAATTTGAAGATTTAGATACTCTAACAACATTAGGATTTCGGGGAGAAGCTCTTAGTAGTATCGCGGTAGTTTCACAAGTAGAATTAATAACACGCACTAAAAATGATGATTTAGGTTCGACCATCGTAATTCATGGGAGAACAGTTATTGAAAAAAAGGAAATTTCAGCTCCTGTCGGAACGAATATTAAAGTAAAAAATCTATTCTATAATATTCCCGCGAGACAAAAATTTTTAAAAACAAACAGGGTAGAACTTGGTCATATTACCGATATAATCACTAGATATGTCTTAGGTTATCCTCAAATTCATTTTATCTATCAACACAACGATTTAGATATTCTTAATTGTCCATCTTCAGATGATTTAAAAGATATGGTTTTCCATATATATGGAAAAGAAACTGCAAAAAAAATGTATCCAATCGATTATATCCATCCAGATGGGCTATTTGCATTGTCCGGCTTGCTAGGCGACCCAGAAATTTCGAAAAAAAAAAGAACTAGTTCCAGTTTATTTCTTAATAAGAGATATGTTATATCTGATAAATTTTTTGAAGTAATTAAGGATGCATATAAAGGTTTCTTAATGGTTGGGAGGTTTCCTTTCTTTATTTTAAATTTGGATATAAATCCTGCGAATGTAGACTTTAATATCCATCCACAAAAGATGACTGTTCGATTTAATAATGAAAAAGTCTTATTCCCTTTTATAGAAAATGAATTGAGAAGACACCTAGAATAATTATTCTTACCAAAAAAGGAGGAAATAATTACAAAAACGTTGGAAACATTTATAGAGGAAGAAAAAGTGGAAACTCAATCCGAAATTAAAGATATCACTTCTCACGCAGATGTATCATTAATTGCAAAAGAAAAAGCATCAAATATTCCCGCTAATTCAAGCCTTATCGACTCAGTAAAATCGAAGGAAATGATACAAACTAAGCTAATAACCGAGGATATCCTTGATAAAAAATTTGAAAATGCCATAGCAGAATCATTATCACGCAAGCAATTTATTATTACTGATACCTTACCTAAAATGCGTCCTATTTCCAGAACAGGACAATTAAGTAATAATATTTATATACTATTTGAAAGTAATGATGAGGATGGTAATCCAACGATATTAATTATTGATCAACATGCAGCTTCAGAAAGAATCATGAAAGAGCGATTTTTAAGTCAATATAGAGGTTCGAAAGTTCAAAAACAGCAATTAATTTTTCCCTTAAAAATTAATATCTCTCCAGCTAAACTTTTTTTTTTGAAAGAACACTTAAGTGAGATTAATAAGTTTGGATTTGAATTAGAAGATTTCGGGGGGGCCACTTTTATTTTAAGGGCGATACCAGCAATTTTTGGAAAGCTCCCTAAATTAGATGTGCTTAAAGACATGATAGAAGAAATCGCAAACATTGGTAAGCAACAGAGTTTTTCCGATTCTGAGGAGGAGATTATCAATTATCTTGCATGTCATAAAAGCATTCGGGGAGGAGATTATCTAACATTAAAGGATATAAGAAAATTAGTATTAGATTTATCAAAATGCAAAGATCCATATCATTGCGCACATGGAAGGCCCACGTTTAGAGTAATCAGTTTTAGAGATATTGATAAAATGTTTAAGAGAATAGTTTAAATATAAAAAAAGTGTATGTAGAGGCCCTTTAACTTTTACGCCTTTGAAATCAAAATTGTTTCTACACGTTGAATTCCTTCAATTTGAACCCAATCTTCTTCAATTGAGTCAGCTGAACCCATTTCTTCTGGAAATTTAACCTGAACTCTCAATTTTTCCAATCCAAAAGCGATTGGGATTTGATCATATTTTACGAGTGAAGTACCTTCTGGAAGCCTTTTTTTTAATTCTTCCACGATACAATTAAAATCAGCATCAATACCTTCTGGAATTACCTCAATTATTCCAACATAAAATTTTCCCATTTCCTTATAACCATCTTAAAATCTAAATATTATATAGATAAGTTTGATAAATATAGTTAATTATGGTCCTAAGAAGTCGCATTTAATACAAGTATAACTATTACCCGCTACTCTACATTTTTCACAACGCCAAATTGTTACATCTCCGCAATTTGGACATGGAAAGTGAACTGCATTCTCGAAAGGAGTAATTTTTCGACCACAACAAGAACATTGTTCCATAATCATTTAAAAAAATTATCTATAACTTTAATATTTTATTTTTTTGAATCTAATACTTAAATCATTTAAAAAAATTGAAAAATAGGAGATAAAATTAATTTTAAATATAATTTGGATGATTTCCATTTAAGGTAGTTTATTGAATCTGTTTTATTTATTTCTTTTTCAATTCAATTATTATGCTGAACATATATTTTTAAAGTCATTTTATTTTAATTTTTGTATCATTAAGTCAAGTGGAATATTGTTGATTAAAAGAAAATTTCAAAAATTGATTTTAATAATTGCATTATACTTTTTCGGGCTTTTAATTCCTTTATTTGTAGATGTACATATTTCAGTAGCCATAACTACAAATGATCATGTCTTGCATTCTAATCAGTCATCGAATAATTGGTTAAAAACTATAAACCATACTTGCACAAATATCAATAGCATCCCCGAAAATTTAACTACTAAAATAAAAAATTCTTGGAATTTGCACTATGCTCATACTTCTCACGGTGGACAACTCACAAAAGGTTTGGAATTAATCGAAAATGAAAATAGCACTTTTAGTTATACAATTAGCTATTCTAACGTTCCAAGCGATATAGATGCGTTTGGCATCCTTGATGGGCAAATATCAGACCAATACATCAGTCCAGAAGATTATTGGGAAGATTCTTTAGGAATTACGCTCACAAAGTACGTATTGGATAATTATCCTGTGAATGTATCGATGTGTTCAATCTGTTGCCAACAAGATCATTATTCAGAAATTGAAACTCAAGAGTATCTAGATCAGATGACGGCGTTTGAAGCGGATTACCCTAACATTATTTTCGTGTATATGACAGGAAACGCACAAGCAGATGGGAGTTCGGGATATAATCGATACCAACGAAATGAACAGATTCGACAATATTGTCTCGAACACGGTAAATGGTTATTTGATTTTGGTGATCTTGATTGTTGGTATGGTAATGAGCAAGAAACATATGTATATAATAGTCAAAACATTCCAACTGAGCATGAACAGTTTTATGGAAGCGATGCCGGGCATACAACTTTAGGCAGTTGTAAAATTAAAGGAAGATCTCTCTGGTGTTTGATGGCGCGAATTGCAGGATGGGATGGAACGGGAAGCGCTTCAGGAGAAGAACCGTATGGTGGTAACGGTGATAGTAATGGAGATGATATTCCCACTATAAGCGGATATACAATAGCATTACTTGTTATTTCTTCAGTAATTGGAGCCGTCTGTATAATAATAGCAAGTAAAAGGAATAAAATTACTAAAATATGAATCAATATTTTTTTTTCAATTTTATTAAATTAATTGGTTTTAGTGAAGAGATGAATTATAGGATTTAATATTTAAATTCTAAAAAAACTATTTTTAATATAATATCTGTGCTCTAAAAATGTAGTAATATTTATTTAATTTATATGATATATTGGTTTAATTATGCCTATAAATAAAGTAAAAAAATATTTTAAATTGATAGAGGCCTGGGTCTGGTGTGATATATGCCAAGAAATGGTCCCTTTGACGATTGATAAAGAAGAAATTCACAATGGTCTTCAAACTGGAATTTATACGAAGGGCTATCCACATAGCCATTCAAAACCGGATCCCGATAATCCGGATGATAGATCTGGGGAAGAACATAATATCCATATTTATATAAATGATAAATATGAGATCACAGGAGCTAAAGCATTTTTTGGTGAAGCTCCAGCTACTGAAGCCTACGGTGGTGTAGGTGCTCGAATTCCAATAGTTGTTAAAGAAGTTTCAGAGATTTCAATACAATTTGGAATGCTCACTCAAGAAGAATATAAAGTTTTAAAGATTTGTGATGGAAATAATTCGTTAGAACAGGTTGCCGCGATTGCTGAAAAGTCTGTTGATGAAATAGAAGAAATGATGGAAAAATTACGTAAAAAAGGTTTGGTAAAGGTAATCATACGCGCTTAATTTTAATATCACTTTTTATTTAAGACATATTGGTAAGATTTTTTACTAAATAGTTATAAAAAGAAAATTTAAAACCGTCCATTCTTTTCTTTATTTAAATATGAGAAATAACATCAAGGCATTAATTTTCGATTTGGGAAATGTTATTGTTAATCTCAATATGAGAAAATTTTACAAAAAAATATTACCAAAATCAGACAATAAACAGATTAATATTTATAAAGATCTATGGGAACCAATCGAAAAATTGGATAAAGGCTTATTTTCTAAAGAAGAATTTTATCAAGAAGCGAAAAAAAGATTTCAATTTCAAGATGTAGGTAATAAAGAATTTTTTCATATGTTCAATAGCATTTTCGATTCACTGAACTATAAGCTTCTTGATTTTATTAAAAAATTAAAACAAGATAAGATGTATAAAGTTTTCGCTCTTTCGAATACCAACCCCTTGCATATAGAATTTCTTGCAAAAAATATAATTGATTTCCGAGATTATTTTAACCAAGTTTTTTACTCATATGAACTTGGAATGATAAAACCAGATCCTAAAATATTTTTACTTGTATTAGAGCATATTAATTATAAGCCGAGTGAATGCATTTTCATTGATGATAACAGAAAAAATGTGAAAGTGGCTGAACAAATTGGAATGATTGGAATCCAATTTCGTAATGAAACTAAATTCTTGGAAGAAATTAACGATTTACTCAATATTTCTTAATTAAAGCAATATGGATATCTTTTTTTATTCGAGTTTTTTTATTAATAAAATAATTAAATCAATCTTATATTATAAGTCAAGAATAAGTTTTATTTTAAATGTTTTCTCTCTGCATATTTTCTTTCTACCGAAACTTGACCTTTTTTCTAAAAAATCAATTTAGAATTCCCATTTTTAAGAAAAAAATTAAAAAAAATTGATCGCTTTCAGTCACCATACTTGAAAATTGAAATTAATTTTCATTTTTTTATTTAAATAACATTATTTTATAATTTTTTTTGAGAAATGCTTTTTAAATTAAAAGAAGTGTATTTTGAAAATGAGTGAAATTAGCGGAAATATATTTAGAGATATGAAGAGTGATAAAAAAAGAGAAAAGAAATCAGATATTTCCAAAGAAATTAGTAATAAACGCATTTCATATGAGGAATTTATGAAAACCGTTAAAAAAACGAGAATTTTACCGTATTCTTATGAGAATATTCCAAATTTTGGTGAAAGATCTCAAGAACATCCAATAAAGGATACAAAAGAAGGTAAAAAGAAGGTTCAGATTGAAAAAGAGCAGACTTTTAATATATACTCTGGAGATATTAGGGTAGATAAAGTTGAAGAGAGTAACAAGAGCGTTTCTTATGAAGATTTTCTAAGAAGTGTTAAAAAGACCAGAATTACACCTCTCTTAACAGAGGGTTTACCAAATTTTGAAATGAAGCCTTTAGAGCAAATCAAAAAAGAGGGTATTAGAGGGAAAGAGAAAATTGAAGATAACGATGAAAATGTATTAACATTTAAATCTAAAAGTTAGGAAAAAGATTCAAAAAAGGTTAATAAGAATTCAGAAAAAGTGAAAGAAATAACAAAAAAAGAGCCAATTAACAAGAGTGATGAAAAGGTAAAAGAGGAAAGACCAAAAGTAGAAGGGGAGAAGAAAAAAGAGATTACAAAATCTAAAGAAAAAATTTTGGAAGAAAAGCAAAAATCCAAAGAAATTAACCAAGAAAAAGATAAATCAGAAGAAAAAATAAAACCAGAATCCTTTTCAGTGAATGATGGGAAAAAAGATTTAACTTCAGAAAAACAAAAGTCTCAAGACATCAAAAGAGAAGGGGAAAAAATGGATTATAAACAGCAGAAGGAAGAATCAGAACGAAAACAAAATGATATTGAACAATTGAAAAAATATCTTGAAAAAAAAATACAAGAAAAGAATTCTGAGAATAGTCTCATTAGACCTGAAGGCTATGAAAGAATTTTGGAAAAAGTTTTAAGAGAACAGAAAGAATTAGAAGAAAAAATTAGTAAATTAAAAAAAATCTATCTACTTCAGAGAAAATAAATCAAAATCAAGAAGAATTAAAATCGAATAGAACTGAAGATATATCGAATAAAAAAGATGTGGATATTAAAAATAAAAATTTTGATTATAAACCAGAGAACAACATTATTTCAAATAGAGAAATAGGAAAATCTACAGAAAACGTTGAATATAAAAAAGAGGTAAGAGATATTCCTGAAAGTTATCCAAAAATGGATATATCATTAATTAATCAGATAATAGAAAAAATAGATGAAGGAAATATAAATAATATTAAATTAGATTCATTTGAGATTCAAAAAGATTGTTTTTATATCGTTAAGAATGCATATTATTGCAAGGATATTAATTTATTAAAAAAAGTATATGAAAGAGAAAAATTATTTCGTAAAACTAAAAAATTTCTTAAAGAAGTAGGTTGCAAAAATGTTCCAAGCAAATATACAATTGAAAAAATTGTTAGAGAGTCATTTAATTCTAGAGAAAAATACAATACTTGGAAAGAAAATATTAAGTCAAAAGGATTTTTCTATACTATTAATAATGAATGGCATAGTCAATGGCGTTGTAAAGATATTGATTTATTAAAGAAATTATATGAAAATGTAGAATCGAATCGCAAAATTGAAATTATTTTTAAAGAATTGGGTTGTAATAATGTTCCTAGTTACGAAACTATAAATCAAATAATACAACGGTCATTCAACTCTAAAGAGGAGTATAATTCATGGAGAATGGATATTAAATTAAAAAAAATTCAAGAAATCGCAATAGAAAAAGGCGGAAAGTGCAAATCTACTGAATACGAAAAAAATAGAATAAAAATGTTATTTGAATGCAAAAAGGGGCACAAATTTGAAATGGAGCCAGGAAATTTAAAAGCAGGGCATTAGTGCCCCCAATGCGGAGGGACTCAAAAACTAAGACTCAAAGATTTTCAAAAAATTGCCGAAGAAAGGGGAGGGAAGTGTAAAGCTCATAATTACAAAAATCCTCATACAAAATTAATATTTGAATGTGCAAATGGACACGAATTCAAAATGAAAGCGCAACATATAAAAGCAGGACATTGGTGTCCTACTTGCTCAGAGGGCACAAGTGAAAGAATATGTCGAGGTCTCTTTGAAACTATTTTTAATAAAGAATTCAAAAAAGTCAAACCAGAATGGTTAAAAAATAGTGAAGGTCATCAATTGGAGTTAGATGGATATAATAAAGAATTGAAGCTTGCTTTTGAGTGCCAAGGAAGACAACATTATGAATTTCCCAATCATTGTCACAAAACAATAGCAGATTTTATTACACAAAAATTTAATGATATACAAAAAGGGGCACAGGTTAAGGAACATGGAATAATATTAATTGAAGTTCCTACGTCCGTAGAACATGATAAAAAGCAAAAATATATTATAGAGCAATGTAGATTAAAAGGTGTGGAAGTTTCAGAAATTAAATCAAAAATAGATTGGAGTAAATTTAAGTGGAAAGTTGATGATGATGTTGATGATGATAATTGGATTAAAACACTGAAGGATTGGTTAAAAAATTAGTTGAAATATTGGAGTTGATTTTTAATTAATAAAATAATTAAAACTTCTTTCTTTTTTCATAAATATGGACACTGAAGAAAAAATTGAGTTAATTAAACGAGGAACTGAAGAGATATTAGTTGAAGACGAGTTAAGAGTTCTTCTTGAAACGGGGGTCCCTCTAAATCATTATATTGGCTTTGAAATATCTGGAAAAGTTCATATAGGAACTGGACTTATCTGTATGGGGAAAATTAAGGATTTCATGAATGCAGGAGTAGAGTGCTCGATATTTCTTGCTGATTACCATAGCTATATCAACGAGAAATTAAGCGGAGATATGGAAAAAATTAAGGAAGTTGCAGTCGGATATTTTAAAGAAGGGCTAAAAGCAAGCTTACTGTGCGTTGGGGCTGACCCAGAAAAGGTTAATTTTGCGCTTGGCACAGAGTTATATCATTACAACGATAATTATTGGGAGACAGTCATCGATGTTTGCAAAAACACCACATTAAACAGAATGCAAAGGAGTATTACAATAATGGGGAGAAAAATGGGAGAAAATGTCGATTTCGCAAAATTATTATACCCAGCTATGCAAGTTGCGGATATTTTTATCCAAAATATTAATTTTGCGCATGCCGGTTATGACCAAAGAAAAGCTCATGTGATAGCTCGAGATGTTGCAATGAAAATGAAGAAGAATAACCTAGTTAACACAACAGGCGAAAAAATTAAGCCTATTTGCGTCCATCATCATTTAATCTTAGGCTTACAAAAACCACCAATATGGCCAATATCAGATGAATCTCAACTGCAAGAATTATGGGCTAAAATGAAAATGAGCAAATCAATTCCAAAATCAGCTGTCTTCATTCATGATAACCCTCAAGAAATAAAAGATAAAATAAATTCTGCATTCTGTCCTGAAGGGAATATAACATTTAATCCAATTTTAGATTGGGCAAAATCAATTATCTTCAGAGAAAAAGACTCTCATTTTCTGATCGAGAGGTCTGCACAATATGGTGGCGATATAGAATTTTTTTCCTACCAAGAATTGGAAGATGCATTTTTAGATAAAAAAATTCATCCACTCGACCTAAAAAATGGCATTGCAAATAAGATAATTGATATTTTGAGTCCAGCTCGAGAGCGTTTTGAGAAACCTAATATTAAAAAAATGCGAACTGAATTAGAGGAATTAATAATAACGCGTTAAATATCCAATTTGAAATAAATTGTCTCTTTCCTTACTTATTATTTAATTCCTATTCTAGTCCGTATACCTGTCTTGGTGTAAGATATTTAGGGAACTTATCTATTAACGCTAAGCGAGCAAGGTAACATAAATGACATTCATCAACATATTTATCTTCATGTTTAAGATCATATTCCTTAACTAATTGGGCAGGACCTCCTCTAATTAAAGGTCCGCAGATTGGATGCGAATCCACATCATAATTCTTAATCAAGTTTGATAATGGTGTTTCCCACATATTACCTAAACTCAACCCTTGGCATAAATGGACATTTCCATACGAATCAACATGAATTCTTTCAGGATCTCTCAAATCTTCATAGGGACATTGGTTAAATTCTTCCCACCATCTTAGAGGTAATCCTTCAATCAACTTTTCGACAACCCTTCCTCTAAACATAGCACCTCCGCCAATAACTGGTGTTCCTTTTTCTTGTTTCTTGTTTTTTTCAACTTCAACTGTAGGTTCCTCAATAGTTATTGAATTCATAGGTAAATTCAGTTTTTTCCCAGCCGTGAAAGCTATTTTTGCGAGATTTTCTTTATCTTCTTCAAAATGATATAAGTCATCACTAACGCTGAAATCCGAAACTTCAAGATCTCGGATTGGTTTAAGCCAAAGTGAGGCATCTTCAATAGCTGTTGCCCAATATGAATTTGTTACTATGCCAACCTTAAATCCTTTATTACGTGCAATTTTTATCCCCTCAAACATCAGCGGATAGTAAAGAAATGGTTCCCCACCTTCAAAATAAATCCATTCTATCGTTTCAATTTTGGTTGCTTCATCAAGAACGTTCCTAATTTGCTTAAGTGTGAACGTTCCTTCAGATTTCGGGGAACAATGCAAAAAGCAGTGGTCACATTCAAAATTGCAGGCATATGTTAGAAGAAAATGAATTCCAGTTAACATAATACTCTTTCTTTTAAGGTTAATTTTTCATTTTTTTCTCAATGCTATACAATGAGATATAATCATTAATATTTCTAGTATTTAGAAATTCATTAAATATTAATATTTAAATTTTTTTTAGATTTTTTTATCTAATAATCGAGATATTTGTATTAACACAAATCGGAATACTCTAAGAATTTTTTCAATATATGGTAATAATTTCTTCATCTCTGAACCATAAAGCATTCATTTAATATCGAATTAGATAAAAACATATAAATAGATCAACTAGTTTATATAAATTAACTTTAAGTTAATTACATAAAAAATGTGAACATATCCACTTAAAAAATATAAACTTATAAAGCCAAAAATATATGTAATTTTATATTAACAATAAAAATAAATATTAAATTAAAATAAATTGGTAAAATACAATGTCCGAAGAAGATTTTCTTTCCGCTAAAGCCTTGGTCGTAGATAATGGAACTGGTATTTCA
>JAHLWE010000528.1 GCA_019058135.1 Promethearchaeota archaeon
GTTGTAATGTTCGCCTTTTCATTCTCCTTCGTTATATTTACATCTACCTTAATAGGATCTTTACAGGGGCAAATTGCAGATATGCAAAAGATTAATACTGGAGCAAGTTTAGTTGTGAGAACAACTACTTTTAGTAGCGAAGGTGGAGGTGGGGGTATGTTTGGAGGCGGAGGATTTGCATTATTTTCTGAAACCAATAATCCTCAAGGGATTCATATTTCTAATGAGATTGATCCGATAAGTACACTTACAACAGAATTTCAGCAAGAACTTATGACTATTGAAGGGATTGAACGAACATCTTCAGTAATCGTAAGTCCAAATCAATTATCGCAAGTTTATATCGAAATTGGCAAGGAATTTGATGCAGATATAGCTGATTATGTAGGTTTTCAATCACATACAATAAGTTTATATGGAATCGATGAACATTACAAATCTACTATTTTTATAGAGGAAGTAAAATTTTCACAAGGGGATATTTCTAGTTTTGATAAATTGTTTGAAACAGATAAAAATTATTGCGTAATATCTGAAGCCATAGTACAATCCCTAGATTTTAGATTAGGAGAAGAAATTAGAATTACTTTTACAAGAGGAGATGAGGTTGAATATGTTCCTTTTTTCATTGCAGGAATCGCCAATACTATGCCAGGTTTTTCAAGATTTAAATCTTCAGTATCAGCAGCAAACCGTGGAGGTGTTTTGATATCTCAAGAAAACTTTATTGAATATATGGATATTCCTGAGCCTGCATTTATTGATAAAATATTTATTAAACTTACTGATAAAAAATTACCTCAAATAGATCAAATTGAAGAAGAAATCAAAAACAAATTTGAATCAAATTATGATTTCTATATTTCAAATGTAGAACGATCTATAAGAAATCAAGAACAGACTTTTATATATATTAATGTGCTTTTCCAATTAATAACACTGACAACGGTTGTAATCTGTTTATTTGGATTGCTTTCTGCCTCATATTCTACAATCTTAGAAAGAAAGAAAGAGATTGCAATAGTAAGAACTTTAGGATTAAAAGGTAATAATGTTAATCGAATGTTCATAATTGAGGCATTTATTATAATGATTTCTTCTGGAGCTGTTGGAGTTCTCGTCGGTTGGCTCACTGCATGGATATTGACATCAAATATGACAACATTTACTGATCTACCCTTTCATAGTTCATTTCCATTTGACTCATTATTTTTAGTTTACGGATTGTGCTCAATTGTTACTTTAATTGGAATGCATATTTTATTAAAAAAGGTCCGAACAGGAAATATTATCGAAATTTATAGAGAGTCAGGAGTATAAAATTCTTAAATTTTAAAATTAATATAAAAAAAAGTCAGAGGAAGGTAATAGGAATAAAATGATGTTTAATAACAAAAAGAACCGAATAATAGGATTTACTTTGGTTATTTTGATATTAAATATACATATTTTTATTCTTTTTGGAACAATTGATAGTTTTTTTAATAATGAGAATATTGTAGATAAGCATTTCATAGAGGATAATATTCAAGATTTAAGAAAATCAGATGTTGCTGGTTCCGAATTATATTCTGAACAAATAAATGCATATGTGGCAGGGGTTAAAAGTATAATCCAGCAATCTCTCTTTACTAATGACAGTAATATTTTTCCAAACATGGATTTTAATGATCCAGCTTTTTATCGCTGCACCATGATGTTATCTGCTTCAAATGGAAAAGCATCCGAAATGTTTCCTTCTATTTTAGGAGAAAATGTTTTCGGTTCTCAACTTTCATTGTCCCCCAATTCATTTTTTGGTTTTTTATTTTATGAGGAAGAAATTGAACATGAAGATGCACAAAAAAGAGCAGAGAGGGCATTCAAAATTATTAAAAATGTATTTGAAATAGATTTATTTAGAATTAATACCTCTGAAAAAAACTTTTTCCCCTTTATCGGATATTATCCCAGTTGGAAAATTGTATTAAATAGACTTTATGCGAATCTTCCGAAGGACGGTTACTGGAAAGCGCTTGATTTAGATCGTTTATTGAGTAATGAATATCTAGAAAAACAACACTTAAGTTTCTCAATCCTTTTATTAAATTCGTTGGAAATTTATAATGAAGGTATTAATATCACATCATCTCAATTTAATTACGATATTTCTGATTATGCTTTACCGTTCTTAGAAACATCGAATATAGAAGAATCTAATGAAACTACAGAAGGATTAGAAGGTCTATTAGGTGGATTTGGAGAATTCCTAGGTATTGAAGATCTTAATCAAACTTTTTTGGATACTTTTGACGCAATTCTAGGAGCAGGAGGAGGAATGTTGGAAAAAAATAATCGATATGTATCGATGAAAATCCAATATGAAGGAAACCCTGAAGGAATTGAAAAAATCACTGGTTCTAACAATTATAAATTTGATTTATTTAAAGCAATGGGATATGATGAAACCACTTTATATCCTAGTGAGAAAATGTTTATCGCCATCACTGGAACTTTTATGAGTGAGATTGAAGTAAATATTCTTTCCACAGATATTATGGATGTATCTCCTAATAGTTTTCAATTTTCAGATGATTTGATTGAAGACCTCGAAGAAATAATTTGGTTAGCGGATGTAGATTTTGATATAAATACATTAAAGAATTATGAATTTATTCCAAACTGGGTAAATAATTTGGGAGTTAATAAACTATTCACGCTTCCGATTAACCCAGTAAATGAATCAGATATTATTAATTTCTTAGATATAATTGGATTTGATGGATTGCCTTATATCTTGACAGGTTTGCTTAACCCAATTGAATCTATAATTGTTGGTTATTCTGTTGCAAATTCAGAACCGAATTTAAGAATTACAAAAATTGTTGAAAATGCTTCTTTTGGTTTTAATCATACTTTTCAAATAAATGTTACAGCAGAAAACGTTGGAAATATTACTGTGTGGGGTATACCAACTAAATTACCTGTAGATTACGAAGAATTACTCAATGCATTTCTTTTTATACCAGGTTCAAGAGAGGAAATAGAAGATCATTTTGAAGAAAATCTGATAACACTTCTAAATTTAGATGAAGATCCAAGACTGTTTCACTTTGATTCTTCTAGTATTGGAATAACAGATACTTTTTATCCTAATATAAATATAACCAATCTTTTACCATATAATGAAGAATTCGTTGAATATTTGGTAGATCATCCAGTTTATTGGATCTATGCGCAATTATTCAATAATTCTGATAGTATTTTCAATGAAGAAAATTGGAAACTGGAACCAGGAGAATCAATTTCTTACACACTTGCTAACGTATCAATTGAAGATTTAGATACATATACACCATTTGCAACTAATAATTTTATAGAAAACGAGGAAATTCCACTTCCTGCAATAAATTATGGATCAACCCATCTAGGCACTGAA
>JAHLWE010000529.1 GCA_019058135.1 Promethearchaeota archaeon
GTGGTGGATATTACAGCATACCAACCCCAAGATGTGTTATTGATTTAGATGGTGGTGGTCGTGTCTTATGTAATATGACAGAATGCGAAAATCCTGAAGAAGAAGTAAAAATTGATATGGAAGTTGAATTAACTTTCAGAAAAGTGCATGAAGGAGCAAATTTTATGAATTATTATTGGAAATGTAGGCCCGTAAGGGGGAGACCATAAAGGAGGTAATAAAAAATGGCTGTTAAAGGAATAAAAGATAAAGTTGCAATAATTGGTGTTGGTGCATCAAAGTTTGGAGAATTATGGGATGAAAACCAGTTTTCACTTTTAATAAAATCAACAGATGACGCAATGGCAGATGCAGGCGTTAAACGAGATGATATTGAAGCTATTTGGGTAGGAATTCAATATTATTTTACAGGGCTTTCGGGAGGAACAGTTGCTGATGCCTTGAAGTTATGGGGTAAGCCTATTACAAGAATAGAAAATTATTGTGCTTCAGGGATGGATGCATTTAGAAATGCATGCAATGCAGTCGCTTCAGGAGTGAATGATGTTGTTTTGGCATGTGGAGTTGAAAAACTTTTAGATGAAGGTTCTAAAGGATTACCTGGATTTCGGGAATTTGGCTTCCCCGTGCTTCCTATGCCTTCAGCACCCGCTATGTTTTCGTTTGCGGCTACTCGCAGTTTTAAAGAATATGGATGGACAAGAGAAGATCTTGCTAGGGTTGCTGTTAAGAATCATGATAATGGTTCACACCATCCTAAAGCACATTTTAGAAAACAAGTTTCACTGGATGCTGTTCTGAAAGCTCCAATGATCGCAGATCCATTAGGTCGATTTGATTGCTGCGCAATGTCAGATGGTTCAGCGGCTTTAATTTTAACTAGACCTGAACTTGCACCAAGTTACGCCCATGGAGACGATTATGTTATAGTTAAAGCAAATGCATTATCAGTTTATACAAATATGCCTTGGTACTCGCCAAAATTTGACTTTACATCATTTCCATCGACAACAACCGCGGCTAAATTGGCCTATAAAGAAGCAGGAATAACAAATCCTCGTAAAGAAATTGATTGCGCTGAAGTCCACGATTGTTTTACAATTACTGAATTATTAAATTGCCAAGATCTTCAATTTTGTGAAAGAGGACAAGCAGCTGAAGAATTAAAAAGTGGTACGTTTAACTGGGACGGAGAAACTGCAGTTAATCCATCGGGTGGTCTTAAAAGTTTTGGTCATCCAATCGGAGCTACAGGTTGTCGGATGCTCTATGAAGTATCTAAACAAGTTCAAGGGAGAGCAGATGGAAGACAAACCCCAGATGCAAAAATTGGGCTAGCCCATAATTTGGGTGGAGCCTACACTGTATGTTCAGTTACCATCTTAAGCCAAAATAAATAAATAAAATCTTCTTCTTATTTTCTTTTTTTTTCTTTTTGGATTAAGCAATCTTAAAATAATAATAACAAATTTTTAATTCTGTATTTCTTTTCTTTACATATAATGGCTAGTAATTATCAATTTGATCAATTTATTGGCAATGTGAACACAGATAGAATTCGATATATTGCTGATCCTCAACTTAGAAATATTGTTAATGTTACGATTGCGCTTGAGAGACCGTTATTAGTCAAGGGAGAGCCTGGAACTGGTAAAACCCTCTTAGCTCATGCGATTTCGGAAGCATTAGGAAAACGTCTTATTGTTTGGAATGTTAAATCAACCTCTGAAGCAATAGATGGGTGTTATATGTACGACACCGTTCAAAGACTTAATGATAGTCGATTTGGTTCAAATGATCGAAATGTTAATAATATTAAGGATTACATTACTTATGGTCCTTTAGGTGAGGCTTTTGTTTCTAATGAACAAGTTGTTCTCCTCATCGATGAAATCGATAAAGCTGACATAGAATTTCCAAACGACCTCCTACAAGAATTAGATGTAATGGAATTTTATATCAAGGAAACTAAGGAGGTTATTAAAACAAATTATCGTCCAATTGTCATAATCACTTCAAATAATGAAAAAGAGCTTCCAGATGCATTTCTGAGACGTTGTGTTTTTCACTGGATTGAATTTCCTGAGAAGGATTTTATGGGACAGATTTGTCAATTACATTACCCAAATCTAAAAAGAAACATTTTAATGCAATGTTTAAAGCAATTTTATGCACTCCGTTCATATAGAAATCTCAGAAAAAAGCCCTCAACTTCAGAATTATTAGATTGGATTGGAGTTTTATTGAAAAGTGGAATAACTGCTGCTGATTTGGAACAGGACATTCCGTTTTTGGGAGTTCTCATTAAGAAAGAACAAGATATGGAGTATCTCTCAAAACAAGCTGGTTTTTCTGTAAAGCCATAAATAAAATAATAATCAAAATTTAAATTAAAAATCAAAATCAAATGTTCAAATAATATGTTTGTTGATTTCTTTTATTTTTTAAAGGGAAAATTACCAGTTAGCATAACGGAATTTTTAACATTATTAGAAGCATTTGATAAAGGACTTATTTCCGATATGGTTTCATATTATTATACTTGTCGGAGCATTTTGGTAAAATCAGAACATGATTTTGATTTGTTTGATAGATGTTTTGCTTCTTTTTATAAAGATATGGATGTAGAATTCCCCCAATCCATAAAAGATGAGATATGGAATTGGTTAAATCAACCACTAGATTTTGATAATCTCCCTTTTCAACTTCAATTGCCGCCAGGTATGATTCCTAAAGATCTAGAGGAATTAAGAGAATATTTTGAAAAAATTATGAAGGAACAAGATGAACCCCATAATTTTGGTAATCGTTTTATAGGACAAAAGGGAACATCTCCTTGGGGGCATTCTGGAAAAAACCCATTTGGCATCAGAGTTGGTGGCACTAGTGGTGCAAGAATGGCGGTTCAAATTGCAGAAAAAAGAATTTTCAAAGATTATCGAAAAGATATAGTTTTAGATACAAGGCAAATTAAAGTCGCTTTGAAGCGTTTGAAAAAATTAGAAGAAATTGGAAAGCAAGATGAGTTAGATCTAGATAAAACAATTGATGAGACTTGCAAAAATTGCGGAGATATTGAATTAGTTTTTCATAAAAGAAGAAAAAACAACATAAAAGTACTATTACTTCTTGATGTAGGTGGTAGTATGACCCCTTATGCTACGCTTGTTAACAAATTATTTTCTGCTGCTCATCAATTATCTCATTTTCGTGATTTTAAATATTATTATTTTCATAATTGTATCTATGAACGATTATATGAGACCGCAGCTCGAGAAGATAATCGTAGTATTTTATTTGAAGATTTTATTCGGAAATATGATTCAAAATATAGAGCAATTATTGTTGGAGACGCAGCGATGGCACCATATGAATTATCAGACCGATATGGTTCGATTTACTACTATCATCGCAATGAAATTCCGGGGGTAATTTATATGCAAAAATTAAAAGATCATTTTCCTTTCTCTGTATGGTTAAATCCAGAGATTATAAACCCCGAATGGTCATGTTATACCCGGAAAATATTATCCAAAATTTTCCCTATGTTCAATTTAACATTAGAAGGATTAGAAAAAGCAATGAATTATTTGCGCAAAGAAAGTAGACACCTCCCATCATCAACTAAAAGCATTACAGAGTTATTATATCATTAAATTATTTAAAAGAAACGATTGAAAACATTCAACAGATTTTAAACTTGAGATATTAATATATTAATTCAATTATTTAATAAATTATTCAGTCAATAATTTTGTCGATTTTCACATATAGATTAATTACATTTTATCTCAACTTGACATCAAAGATCTTAAAATTTTTAATAAATATTCATATTGTTTTATTATTAATTAGAAATAATAAAAAATATTAAAAAAATGATTATTTATGGGATTTAAAGAAACCTATGAAGCCATAAAAAAAGATATCAATGCTGGAGAAAAAAATTTTAATGTAGAATGTGAGATGCTCTCTGAAGGTATGCAAATAAAAGTTTCTATGGGGGCTAAACCTCATGTAGTATTAATTGATGCTCCTGAAGGCTTAGGAGGAACAAATCAAGGACCTTCTCCTTTATTAGCAATTTTAGGTTCTATTGGGGCCTGTATTATTGCCGTTACAAAATTCTGGAGTATGATTCTTGATGTTCCTATAGAAGAGATGAAAGTATTTTCTCGTGGTCATATTAATCTTGGTGCAATTTTTGGGCTCGATGATAATATGCTAACTGGTTATGATAAACTAGAACCTGTTGTAAGAATCAAATCATCTGCTCCAAAAGAGAAGGTGGAAGAACTAATGGAAAAAGTTTTTAGCCGCTGCCCTGTATTAACAAATTTTGCTGGATCTTCAAAAATAGAACCAAAAGTTCAAATACGGGGATTAGATTAGATATTTCTCATAAGTAAACCAAAATCTATTATTTTTTTTATTTTTTAATAAAAATCTTCATGCTAAACTTTTAAAAATGAAGTTAATTCTATTATTCTTTCAAGAATTTCTTAATTGGATGTAAAATGATCCATATCTGATTTTAATATTCATAACTCATAAATTTATATCATTAAAAATTAAGAAAAAACCAATTATTTTAAGAAATTTAACTTAATTTTGAGTATTAATTCTCCTAAAATAACTTTATTATTAAAAAAAATAAAACTTATAAAAGAGTAAAAATTTTGTAACTCATAAATTCGAACTTAGATTAGGGTTTGATGTAGCATTTTGTCGTTTGAAATATTAGAACTTATGAAAAAAAAGGGTTTCAAGGATACCTTACAAATTCTTTCAAAAAGAAAAGATTACAAGATAAATAAGCATACCTTCTATAAGGAATTAAACAAATTTTCTTATTACAATTCATTTTTGAGAGTCAAAGATATACTTTTAAATCGTAATATTATATATGTAAAAAAGAATAAAAACAAAAAGTTGGAAATATCCTTAACGCCGAAAGGTGTAGTTATATTAGAAAAAATACAAGAATTAAATGAGCTATTTACCAAAGGAAATGGCATAATTTAGATTTTTCTTTTATTTCTTTATTTTTTTTCATTTATTTAACAACGTTCTTAGAAATTTGGTGATTTCTAAAAAATTATAAAAAAATTAATAACCTTCAGTTAATTTTGAGATTTATGATTCTTGAAAAGCTAATCGTGGGAATGTTGGCTACAAACTGTTATATCTTTGGTTCAGAAAAATCCAAAGAAGTAGTAATTATAGACCCTGGCGAAGAACCCAATCGAATAAAAACTATAGTTGATAATAATTCTTTAATTCCAATCGCAATTTTACTCACTCATGGACATTTTGATCATACAAGGGCAATGCGAGCTCTCATTAGAACTTACCGCATTCCATTGATGTATAATGAGAAAGATAAAAGAATAGTGAAAAAAGAAGCAGGTAGATGGCTTAATGAAGGTGATATAGTCAAAGTGGGCGAATTTAATCTTTATGTATTAGAAACTCCAGGGCATAGTCCAGGAAGTGTATGCCTTTATACAAAAGATGTCAAATTTTATAAAAATCTTCCAGTTGAGGGAATCTTATTTTCTGGAGATTTAATTTTTAGAAGGAGTATTGGCAGATCCGATTTTGAAGGTGGTAATCAAAAACTCTTATTTGAAAGTATAAGAAATAAAATTATGTATAATAAGGATCTTTCCGATAATTTTATTATATTTCCTGGGCATATGGGGAATACTACAATTGGAGAGGAACGTACAATGAATTTATTTAAAAATTATTTTTTATAATTTTTAATGGATTTTCTTAAAATAATTAATATTGATATCTTGAAAACAAGTATCAATAGTTTCTATTGCTTCTAATTCTTGTAAACTAATTCTAGTTTTATCTTTCAAATCTTTTGCAGCCCATAATAATTTATTAAATCTTTGATGATGATTATGAAATCTCTGATTTGCATAATCTTTAGCTTGTTTAGTATAAAGTAGAAAGGGCCAATCACTCCCTTGCATTAAAAGTATTTCTCTCGCCATTTGCCTAAAAATTCGTTTACCCCATTCGTCAGGATTGGGATTTGCTTCCAATATTTTTTCGAATTCTATTATACTTGAGTTTATATACGGCCAAATCCAGATATGCTCCTTATTTTTCCACACTTGATAGTAACCGCCCTCTCCCCAACTGCTATGTCCCATTTTAATGATTGAAAATTCGGCTTCAAATTTCAAAACATAATCAGAAATTGTTATCATGCTTATATTTTCACTTTCAGAGGTTAATTCGAACACTTTTTTCAACCAAGCAATCCCTTCCATCCACCAGTGCCCATAGAGCTCAAAATCGTAGGGGGACAATATTATTCCCTTTTTATTAAAATTTTCACAGAAAAGTTGGATTTCTTGATTTAAAAGTGCAATAAAATGATTTGCTTGGTTTTGAACTGTTGTATTAGCATCAAAAGGGCTATAAAGGAATTTATTTTGGTAATTTACATCTTTTCCCGTAATTCTCCAATAATTTAAGCCAGATTTGTAGTCTTTTCTGTGAAACTCTCTATAGGCAGGATCACCAGGATATCCAATCTTTGCGTCCCATACTTGCCTTCCAGTGTTTTCATTTCGCCCGAAAACTGAAACTCCGCTCTCTAATTTGTAACCGAAATTAATATATAGTCCAATATCATTTTTTTTCTCGAGAATTTCAGCGTTTAGTATTCCGTGAGTATCCACGAAAAAATATTTCAGACCGGAGTTATTCAGCCAATAATCCAAGCTTTCTCTAACTGTTCCATCTTTTAATTCTTTAGGTCTATAAGCACATTCTGGAAGCCAAAATCCTACGGGGTCCTTGTTGAAATATTTTTTGTATGTATCCACACCAATTTGAATTTGTGAAAAAACTCCCGAATCGCTTTCCATAAGCGGTAAAAATCCGTGAGTAGCTCCACTAGTTATTACTTCGACCATCCCTTCTTTTTGTAGCCATTTAAAGGTGCCTAAAATATCACTATAATAATTATGATAATAGGTGTGTCTAACCTTCTCATAGTTTTTTAGGTAGAATTCTGCAATTTTTTTCCTTTCTTGGTGGTTGTCGAATCGTTTTACATCTGATTTCGCTCGATTTATCCAGTCTTCCAAGTACTCAGAGAAACGTTGTTTCATGTATTCGTCAGCCAGTTGTTCGGCTAAAATCGGTGTAATATTAACAGTAATAGCAGTCTTTATTCCATCTTCTTTTAATTCTCGTAATACATTCAAGAAAGGAATATAGCTCTCCATCAGAGCTTCATTTAACCAAATTTCTCCGGCTGGCCACACTCCGGACTTTTTACAATAAGGAATATGAGCATGTAAAACGAGTCCAAAATACCCAAGAGTCATGTTAACCTATAAATCCATTTTATTAAATTAAATAATATAAATATATTAGAAAGTAGATAAATATATTTTTTCTATAAACAATTTTATAAATAAATTTATCTATAAGACAGGAGAGATGTAGATATTTCTACTATTATCTAAATTTTCATAATTTTCACATTTAGGTTCTTGTGCATCATTATTGTTTTCTTGAGTTACTCTTTGCCAAATTTTTATCTTTTTTCTATTACACAGATATAAGATATATATCAATAGATCAACCAGACTTTGCCTATCTGGTTTATTGATCAAGTTAAGGAAAGATATCGGCTCATCATCATATGCTTTTAAGAGTTTATTATAAAACTTTTGAATTCTTATATTTAGATTTTCTCGCTTTTCTTTTTTATTTTCAATAAGACTTTTAGGAAGAAAGTTGATTTGTTCCTTAACATTATCTTTTGGTTTTCTGGATATTTTTTCTTTATCTTTGATTTTCATTACTTCTGTTAATGCCAGAGCTAAATCATTTAGATTAATCGCTTTATAAACCATATTTTTGGGTGATTTCAGGCAAATTTCATTATTTTTTATTTTTTGATTTATTGTTCTTAAGTCTAAATGCTTATTAGCTTTAGTTTTCTCATCATAATCATCAAATATTTCATCTTCAAAATTATTTTCGTTAATTCCCTCAATTTCTTCGATACTATCTTGTGTATCAAGTGAATCATTTATGATACGTTTGGTTTTTGCTTTGAGTAAATAAGATGATGAAAATAGGATTTTACCACTTTTACGGAAATTAATTTCTTCTTTTTCTTGCTTGATATCTTTAATATAGTTTGCTAGCATAGAATCCAAATGGCAGTTCCAAATATTTCTTCTAATAATTTTTTTTAAACTCAATTCATTTAAAAGAAGATTATAATTTTGATTTGCAGAAAAGTCATTAATTAAGTCAATATTTTCTTTATTTAATAAAGACTGATTTATTAGACGATTAGGAACCTTTTCCATTAGTAGAAAACCAAGATCAGTTCATACAAAATTGTTTTTAAGTGAAGATTTAAATTTCAATTCTCTTATTAAAAAGATATATAAAAAAAATAAAATAAATAAATAATATCTGCGTAATATAAAATTTAACAAAGATATTTTTTAAAATAGATTAGGTCTTTTTAACAATGATTGATTCAAAAGCAATAAAAGCCATAATAAGACGATTTGAAGAAAAGGAAGGAGTTCGTGGCGTTATCATCGCAGATTCTAATGGTCTTCCAATCAAAAGTAATCTTGATATAGAAATTGCTGAAAATGTGAGTGCTTATATAACTTCTCTTATTGGGAAAGGAGAACAATGTGTTAAGTCCCTTCAAGAAGGAGATCTAAAATTTATCAGACTGGAAACTAGTAAAGGCGAGGTAATGGTCGCAAAAGAAGATATGTTTATTCTAATAGTTTTAAAATAAAAGTATATTTAAACTTTTTAAAAAATTCCATTTCACAATTATGTTTTTTATATAAAAACTGATTCTATATAATAAAGATGAGTTTTTGTGAAAATTTTCAATTATTTTGAATTTGAAATTTTGAACTAAAATGCCTTCTTAGATAAAATTTTAAATTTAAATAAAGGTATTAATATATTATTATATTCCATTAAAATGTATTAAGGTTTTTATAGAAAATAAAAATTGAAGTGTCAAATAAATGGTTGATAAAGAAAAACTCGAACAATCTCTTGCAAGTTTGATGGATGCTGTAGAGGTATGTGAAGGATTGATCGCAGCTGATAATCAAGGTAATATAATTGTTGGTCAAACGTTAACAGAAATGGACCACAAGAAAATTGCATTAGACTGTGTTAATCTTATTAATAATTGTGATGAGGTCGGAACAGATATTTCAAAAGGTAAATTACAAGATATTACCCTTAATCTAGAAGATGGATTTTTAATATTGGTTGGATCAGAACAATTAATTTTAATTGCTTTAGCTGGAAATGATGCATTAAGTTCATTAGCACTAATAAGGCGTAACCTGATTAATGTTTTAAGAAATCAATAATTTCTTCTTATATTTTTTATCGTATTTATATGCTCATTTTATCTTTTCTTCTTTAAGAAGCTCATCTAAATCTTTTTTCTCTATTTCTTTTGCTCGTAATTCAGAAACTTTCACATATTTACCTTTTCTTTTTCTTTCAGGAGGTTTTTCAAAAATTTTCTCTATCTTTTTGTTTATTCTTACTCTATATAAGAGTGCTAATAAATAAAATAAGCCAATACCAATAAAAAGAAATAAAATTGATAATTGTACAATCTGAGTAAAGAGAGATTCATCATCTAAATCATATGCAAGAAAATATTGAAATTCATTTTCTTCATTTGTCTGTATAGTTTTAAATGAAATATTGACTAAAATAGTAATATTATTATCATCAATATTAGGGATAGAAATTTTATAAGATATACCAGTAGTTTCTTCTGGTTTGAGGTAATTTAATTCATAATTATTGTATTTAGATAATGTATAGGAAAAATTTGTTATTAATGTAATATTAATATCGGTAAGTATAGACGTACCAACATTTTTTATTATTATATTCATTTGATTTTCTTTATTTCGTAAAAATATTGTATTATTTGTTACAGATTCTATGATAATTTCGTTTGAATAAATAATAAAATCAATAGTATGATTAATTTCAGAAGATAAGATATAAGAATTTCCAGTCCAATTCAATTTAATTTTTCCAGATGAATTTTTTGTAAATTGATTTGAATCTATTTCCATAATTGCCTTTCCATTTAGATCTGTAAGATTATGATTATCTCCTTCGGTTCCTAAAAGTTCTTGCCAAATATTACTAGAGTTTAAAAAATAATAATGGATTTCTTCTCCAGTTATAGGTTCTCCTTTCTCGGTTCGTAAATATGCTGTTAAATTAAATTTATTACCCCAGGTAACTTCGCTAGGATTAACTGACAAGTTTTGAAAACTGCTGTCAAGTTTAAACGAGAATGCTTTATTAATTTGATTAAATGTACTCATATAATATTCATCTATTATATTTATGAAAAAAGACGTAATTCCAGGTATATTAAAGTCATCTCTACTAAAATTGAGAACCAGTCCTCTTGAAGTTAAGCCTTCTAAGTATTTAAAAGAAAGAATTTCCCCTTCAAAAACAGTTTCATTATCTTTTATTATAATTGAATAATCATTATTTATCCAAGAACCACTAAATTCATCTTCAATATATACTTTAATTTTTGTTAGACAACCACCAAGTCTAATAGGTGAATTTATCCCGTTCCAAGTCCCATCTGGATTTTTATTATTTAAAGTTGTATTATAATAAAATTCATATGAATCATTAGGTGTTCCTGTAAAGTTTAATAATTGATTTGGAGTATTTACTTCAGCGATGATCCAATTTGGATTAATAGGTGAAATTAATTGAATAGATAATCTTACGTTAAAGGCAAAATTTAAATCTTTATTTTTTACTTTAATCTTAAAAGAAATTTTTTCATCTGGGCTTATAATCGTTTCATTTTGAAGAAAATTAGTAATTTCTACAGTTAAATTATCAACATTTGAAAATTGCTCAGAGATTATTTTATTAATTGTGAATTTGTCTAATGTATTAATGCCTGTTGATTCTTTAACAGTTGTGATTAACATAGAGTAATTCGTTAAATCAGTATTAGCCCTAA
>JAHLWE010000530.1 GCA_019058135.1 Promethearchaeota archaeon
AATTCTCTCAAATGAGGGATTACCCCTGGAATTACCTCTTAAAATTGAATCAAAATGCTCGATTATTGCATCTAACCAAAATTTGGCGAAATACATTAAAAAAAATTTGTCTAAATTAAATAAATTATAGTAAGTTAACATATTTTTAAAATGAACTTAAAATTATCAAAAATGAGAATAAGTTAGTTAATTTACGTAATATTAACTTGGAATTGAAATAATAGCTATATATATTGCTACAATAATAGCGATAAAAAAAATCATTATAAGGAAAAAACTTAACCATTGCCTTTTTTTTTCTTTTTTCCGAATAATTCTTGCTTTTCGCCTTCTATAGCTCATATTATTATTAAAGACTCTAAAATTTATTGATTTACTTCATTTATTGTTGATATATGAGTATTATCCCCATTAGGCTTTTTTTTTAAGAGTTCAGTTAGTACGACAGAATTAAAACTAAACAACATTCGAGGAATATAATCCTCAGCTAAATATGGACCATCTGGGACCGCTTCTTTTAAAGGGAATAATTTTTTCTCTCTTATTGTAGAACCTAAATAGTCTTTATCATACTCCCTATAGGCATAAAGCTGATTTTTAACAATTACTAAATCTCTTTCATAGCCTGGAGGAATTCCTGACTTTTCTAATATTAATATTATCTTCTCATGAGTTAATTCTTCAAGTAATTCAAGATCCTCTTTTTTCCCTTCATACGCAGGACCTAATTCCTCAGCTTCAAAATCTTCTTCCTCTTCTAAACCTATAAATATTTTAAAGGCTTTAACTTCATCACCCTCATCAACGGATGTTATTTTGTACGATAATCCATGCTGATCTCTTAAACTTGGAGCAGTTTTTGCTGAAATAAATTTCATTCTGGTTGTCGTTTCAGTTCCTTGCCAAATCCAAACTCGGAAATGATCTGGGTCTATAAATAATAATATAAACTCTGGATTAAGCAATTCATACAATTCTAAATCTTCTTCAATTTCTAATTCTTCATATTCCCCTAGTTCATCATTAAATTGGAATACTTTTATTTCTTCTTTTATAATAGGAGGAATTCCTTCATCTTCTTTTTTAACTTCTTCCTGTGGATTTTGTTGTTTGTCAGACATTTAACTTAACTCTTAATTAATGATTCAAATCAATTATTATAATATTATATAGAATATAGACAATAAAATAATTTCATATTCAACTATGAAGTTAAGTTAGAAAATATTAAAAAAAAGAAAAAATCGAATTTTTTCAATTATATTTGGAATGATGTAAGTAATAAATTTCTTTGAATCACTTTTTTATGATTTTATAGAGGAAGTACGGGAAGAGAGATTTGAACTCTCGAAGGCCTTCGCCACTGGATTCTGAGTCCAGCACCTTTGACCAGACTTGGCGATTCCCGCTATTTTATAAATTGAATAATATAAAAAAATTTTCTATGTAATAAATAATCTAAGAAATAATAATTTTTGAAATTAATTCAAGTTAAAATTGTGTTTTTAAATTTTAGAATATAGTTGCCTCACTAACATCGCACTAAGATCCTCCTTAGGCATAAACCCAATAATATCTTTTCCACCATTTATTCTTATGGTGGGCAATTTTAAAATATCTTTTGTTGGAATTTTATCTACATCCACTTTTTTTATACGGAAATTATAAAATTTTTGTAAATCTAATAAAATTTCTTCCATTTTTCCGCAAAAATAACAATGCTCGGAAGTAAATATCTCAACTTGAGGGATTCTTTTTTGTTTTTTTAAGGCTTCGCTTGCCAATCTAATTCCTTAAATTTAGAATAAAATAACCTGCTTAATAGAGGTATCTAAAGGGAAATTGACAATAAATAAATGAAAAAATAGTGTGTTATGAGGATAATATTATATTGAATCCAAGAAGAGAGACATTTGATTAAAAAAAGCTATCAATAGTTTTTTGAGTTTTAATAAAATTGATTAATTTACTGTATTTTTTCCAATATTTTAAATCAACCATTAATCCTTCAGACATTTTATTTAGAGCTGTATCGAAATTATCTATAATTAAAGGTTTGTTGAAATCCATTGCATTTTTAACGGTTTCTCTAATAACCCATACTCCCAATGGGACAGTATATCCCGCTGAAACTTCGCGAAATACCAAAACTCTTGCTTGTCTTTTTATTTTATAAAGATATTCACATATTGATTTACGTGCTGAATAATATGCACCGGTTATATTACTTGCGTAGTTTTTCCTACCACGATAAAATTCCATATCACTTGCAATTTGGGGTTGCAGAGGTATTTTTTTCCCCGAAAGTGAGATATTCCATAGAGAATTTGGAGCCCATACTTCATTCATTTCATATAAAAATTTTCCGGGAAATAATAAAATTTTGAAGTGGTTATCAAGATAAGTTGATTCAAAGATTTGGTAATTATTAATTTCAGGGAATTTTTTTAACTCTCTAATCAATCGTTTAGATACAATATCATCAATCGCTGTTATAGACCATCTTGTTGGAACTAACCTACGTTTTTTCCCTTCACCTAGCAATCCAGCTGAAAATATTCTTTGAATCGTTGAAAATGGAACGCGTCCCTTTAAGAATAAGTAATCCCCTATTGCCTCACTTGCTTTCAAATCCGTATCCGAAACGCAATATTCAACTTTAGGATGGACTTTTACATTCTCAGTAATTCTGATTTTCTTAGTTGTTCCAGATGGTCCAATCGGCAAGGCATGGTTATCCATTATAAGATTAAGATTTAATTTTTCTATGTATGTTTCAGTATCTACAGGTCTAGCCGCCATTGATAACTCTTGTGAAGTCTCTAGTAATTTTTTAACTTGAGTTGGGGGGGTTGTTTTGGATTTTTTACTCCGATAATTAACATTTATCTTAAAATTACTCCGAACTAAGCTACTTCGATAACTTATGACATCGTCAGATTGCTTCCCATACCATAATTCTGGAGCATCAAGAATATGAAAATCACTAAGATTTAATTTTTCTACATATTCTCTAAACGGGACTAAAGGTCCAACAAATACTTTCGGATAATTGTACCTTCCTACGAAGAAGCCGGGAGGACTGGGGCCAAATACATCTATATTATGTAAGGTTTTACCCAATTTAAAAGGTAAAATAGATTTTAAAATAGATGTTTTCTTTAAAATCGGACAAGTCTTTTTTCCACATAAGAGTCTTGCTCCTTTGCATCGGATACAAATATTTTTTTCTGTCGGAGGAGGGCGAACCAATCTATTTTATCTCGAAATGAGTTAATACTATTATGAAAAGATCTTCTTTTAATTTATAAAAAAAGAATAGGTGTAAAAAATTTTCCTAAATAAAATTTATACTTCTTGAACAAAATAAATTTTTTAAGAGAATGATATAATTAAATTTTTTCATTAGAATATTTTTCAATTATATAATTTTGCAAACTCCACGCGTATTTTTTCATATTTAAAGTTAAAACTTTTTGATGAACTTCTCTCAGGAAATTCACGTCTAATTTATTTAAAAGTGATTCAAAATGATCAATTGTATCAAATATTTCAACAATTAATTTCCAATCTTCAGCCCATTCCTCATCTTGGGCATTAATACATTCCATATTATATTAACCTCTAATAATTTTTTATTCTTCCTAAATTTCGTATAGATTTGAGTATATAAATAATCTTATATTTTAGACAATTTAAAACTAATATCACATTATGTTTATTATAAAAATATAAATAAATTTGGTATTAATACCTTTTAGGTGATGCCAAAATTTTTTTTCTTTTACTTATTTTGTAAAAATTTAGATTGATACCATTTAAACTTATGGTTCTATTATTTTTTTTGTTTAGTAACCCGTCGATCTTTATGCTGCGTGGGG
>JAHLWE010000531.1 GCA_019058135.1 Promethearchaeota archaeon
GAACCATAAGTTTAAATGGTATCAATCTAAATTTTTACAAAATAAGTAAAAGAAAAAAAATTTTGGCATCACCTAAAAGGTATTAATACCGAAAAACCATCATTTTCTTTTATTTTAAATGAAAAAGTAGAATTAAATTTAAAAGAATATCTAACCTTAAGAAAAAATCAAGAAATATCTGGGGGCTTAATAGGTGATATTAAAGGTGGAAAGCGAAATCAAATTATTTTTGATATTAAAGAATTCTTACCATTTCCTAACCTCGCCAAAGATCCATGATATATCGTCATACCTCCGAAAATTTGGTTCAATATTCTTGAAGAATGGCGCATTTTTCATTCTAAAAATCATAAATTTATAGGATTTTTACATTCACACCCTCATAGTTCATCGAAAGTAAGTAATCAAGATAAAGAATTTGCAAATATTTTAAGAGAAAAATATGGGTCAATAGTTTTTATAATAATTGGAGAAAATAAATTTCTCCGATGTTATCTGTTTAATGATAAAGGTGTATCTCTAATTTCAGGAGTTCTAAAATATTACAAATTGATTGAAAGATAATAAGTGATAATAAAGAATTAATTATAATAGCAGAGGGAGCCGTTTAATAACTTCACACTAAGCTAAGATTAATGAAAACATCAACAGAGAAATGATCTGATCCAGAAATTGCATGGGCAGTATCTCCAGTGGTAGAGTTGATAATATTGGAAGATAAAAATTGATTAACATAAATAAAATCGATACGGGAATCATAACTTGGGTAAGTTAAACCCAAATCAGTAGGATTCAAAGTTCGATGAACATCAGCCCAATTATGAATTGCAGATGAATAAGCACTATAATCACTGCCAGTTTCAGGATTACTATAAGGGGGGATCATCAAACTTAAAGGTCCATAACCAAGCCCAGTCTGAAGAGTATTAAAGCCCCAATCTTCAAGAGAAAAGGAGTTTAAATCACCCAAATAAACTATCGGTATATCTCCTAAATTATCCAAATCAAGCAATATCAACAAAATAAAATCAAAAATTTTTTAAAATCCATCTTAATTTACATTGACGGGAACAAAAAAATCGTTTTATTGGTTCTTGACATATATTAATATGATGATATTCCTTATTCCACTTACTGCCCACGATGTTTTTACCACAGAATTCACAATTAGGCACTATTATTTTCTCTTCTTGTTTAATCTCTTTCAATCCCTCTATCATTTGTGATATTGCGTTTAATTTGTCCATGTTGCTCATAAAATAATGATCTCAAATATATTGAGTTTGTTAATCTTATAAGCCTTTTATATATAAGTCAAAAAATGGAAAAAAAATTCCCACACGTATCGAAAATGTGTAATGAAGTATATCGATTCTGGGAGAAATATGAAAAGATGGAATTTTTTCATGTCGGAAGAAATAATCCATATGCCCAAAAATGTGATATTTTATACATTTAATCATTAAATCCCTGTTTCTCCAATTTTAATTCTACGTATTGATAAAAATCTTCTAATATTTAAATTTGAAGGGTTAACCAATAGTTGCCGAAAATGTGGAAAAATCTGGACATCTTGTGATTTTATTTTACGAAAAAATGGCGTAGTGTAATCACTTATAGTTTTATCTGGTTCTAATTCTGAATATGTATTCAATTGGAATTGCTGCGAGTATTTTAGGAGTGTGCGTAAAAATTTTAAGAAGGTGGGACAAATCGAACAAAATATTTTGCGTAAGAACGGTTGGTGGACATCGTAGGTTTCCGTTTCAAGAAATCAAGAGGATTTTAAGCGAAAAACAATATGAAAGTGTGACTCAATTACCTGAAAAAAGAAATAAATGCGCTATTTACGGGAGAGTCTCTTCGCACAAGCAAAAGAAACGGGGCGATTTGGAAAGGCAGGTCGAAGCGGTAAAAAAATACTGCGAATCGAACAATCTGAAGGTCGTGAAAGTATATAAGGATTTGGGCTCGGGCTTGAACTCGAACCGAAAGGGTCTGTGGCGGTTGGTCCGAGACGCGAAAAAGGGAAAGTTTTCGAGCGTGGCAATCAACTATAAAGATAGGCTCACGCGGTTCGGGTACAAGTATTTGGAAGAATATTTAAGCGAGTTCGGAATCGATGTCGTTTGCGTTAATTCGCTTGAATATAAAACGCCCGAATCCGAATTGGTGGCAAATTTGGTTGGGATTATCCAATCGTTCTCGGGAAAATTATACGGGATGAGGTCGCATAAAAGTTGTACTAATTAATTGAAAATTTGGGACCGAGTATACATTTAAAAATCACAAGCGCTAGATTTTGTATTAAGATAGAAGTGTTATTTCGTTGAGTACGTAAATAATATAGGTGTCTAAATCGGGAAAGAAAAAGAAAAAAATTCAACGCTTCGCAGACAAGGATTTTCCGTTGGAACAATTTCCGATTGACGATTGCGAGAGCTTTGAATTTGTAGAACGCCCCGAACCTCAGCGAAAAACTAATGTTTTGCAAAAGAGCGAAGAGAAGAAATCTATATTTCGAGACGAGCCCGAATCCTATGACGCCGTTGCGTTAGCTACCCCAGGCAGAGGGTACTACCTCGCGAGGAAGTTTTCGCTACGCGTAAAAGTGGAATTAAAGCAAGAAGAGTTAAATAAAGAAAAATTAAAGCGAGAAGAATTAAAAGTAATTAATCGTTTACGGGACCAGTTCGTGAAGTTCCGGAACCTCGAAAACATTTTTATTGAGTTTGCGGTAAGGCAGATAAGGATCGATCCTACACTCGTTAACCAATTTAGAAGCGGTACTACGACTGCGTATAAAGGAGCGTTTTAAGATTTTTTTTTCGGACCGAGCAACGCGTTCGGGTTCGATTTGAAA
>JAHLWE010000532.1 GCA_019058135.1 Promethearchaeota archaeon
ATTTACTTTCATACATAAATATTACCACTTTTCTCTTATAAACTTTAAGATAGACTTCCATTGGAAATAAAATAAGAAAAATAATTTATCAAATCTAAAAATTGGAATCAAATGTAAATAGAAGGAAGTTCAGTTCAATAGGATTTAGAGTTTAACTTCCTTTGAAACTGCTATATATTAAAAATTTTAAATTAAATGATTAAATTTTAACTATACTAATTAAATACAAAAATCAAAACAATCTTATAATCAAATTGTTTATTAAAATACTAATAAATTAATTTTATCAAATCAATAATTAAATTTTGATATACTTATGTCGTCTTTAGGCAATTATCGATTTATTAAGTTTTTTGAGGATGTAAGGACCTCTGATATTGACCTCGTAGGAGGTAAGAACGCAAGTTTAGGTGAATTATTAAGTTTTGGTATACCTGTTCCATTAGGATTTGCAGTAAGTGCTAGTGCATTTGATTATATTCTTGAAAATAATTATTACACTATAAAAAATGAAGAAATTACACTAAAAGAATATATTCAAAGACAAATTGGTTCAATAAAAAAAGAACTACAAAGTGAGGATATTTCGGCAATACAGAGAGTAGATCAGATCTGTGCTAGCATTAGAACTGCAATTGAACAATCCCAAATACCTGATAGTATGCAAGATGAAATTTTAGATGCTTATCATAAATTACTAGAAAAAATTGGAGAAGAAACGTCATTCGCAATCCGTTCCAGTGCAACTGCAGAAGATTTACCAGAATCTAGTTTTGCAGGGCAACAAGATACTCATTTAAATATTAGTGGCGAAGAAAACATTTTAAGATATATTTTAAAAGATATGGCTTCAATATTTACGACACGTGCTACTGCATATCGAGAGAGGTCTGGATATGATCATTTTGATGTCAAATTAAGTGTTGGAGTTCAAGAGATGGCTGGTGGCTTAGGTGGAGTAAGATCATCAGGAGTAATGTTTACAGAAGATCCGGATTCAGGAAATGAAAATGTTATTGTTATAAGGGGAGTATGGGGCTTAGGAGAATTGATCGTTCAAGGAGCGGAAGAAGGAGATGAAAATATTATTTTTAAACATAATCCTAAGGGCCTCACAATAATTGCCAGTGATCTTGTTACTAAAAAGAATCAATTAGTGTTCGATACAGAAATCGGCGGAACAAAAACAATTCCCGTTCCTGTTGAATTACAAAATAATTTCTGCTTGACTGTAGAACAAGCAAATGAACTTGCCAAATATGGTATGAAAATTCGAGAACATTATGGAAAGCGTATGGATATAGAATGGGCTATAGGAAATAATGATAAGATTTATATTGTCCAAGCACGTCCAGAAACAGTTCATTCGATAAAGGGGGATAAAGAAGAAATCTTTTATTTGATTGATAATCCTCAAGATTTAAAAGAAAAAAACAAATTGATAAGTTCGAATGGTAGTGCTATTGGTCGTAAAATTGCAGTTGGTAGATTAAAAATAATTGAAGATATTAATTACGCTCATCTTTTGGAGGAGGGTGATATATTAGTTACCTTAGAAACCAATCCTGATTGGACTTCTTATATGCAAAACCTAAATGGTGTGATAACTGAAAGGGGTGGGCCAACCTGTCATGCTGCCATTGTTTCACGTGAATTAGATATAGCTTCAATTGTAGGTGCTGATAATATTGTCCAAATTCTTAAGGAATATGCAAGAAAAGGGAATATATCTATTACTCTTGATTGTTCTGAAGGAGAAGCAAGGATTTGGGGCGGAGAAATTGAGTTTGATTATGATACAGTAGAGTTTAATAACTTACCGAGAACTAAAACTAAAATTTTAGTAAATCTTGGGATTCCAAAAGGAGCTTTATCATCTGGGAAATATCCCGATGGAACAGGTCTTGCAAGATTGGAATTTATTATCAATGATTTGATTCAAATTCACCCTAATGCATTATTACATTTTGATGATTTAATCATTTATATGCATGAATTATTGGAAAAAAAAGAACAAATTGAATCATTAAAAAAGAGCGATTTAATAAAAAAAGATCCATTCCTACAAAAAATCGAGAATTTAAAAAATACCTTAGAAAAAATTGCAGAACTTACAGCTGGATATGATAATAAAGAGGAATATTATGTTCAAAAGTTAGCTGAGGGTATTGCAACAATAGCTGCTGGAGTTTGGAAAACTTTACCCGATGGTTCTATTGCCGAAGCTGTAGTAAGGCTTTCCGATTTTAAAACAAATGAATATAAAAATCTTATTGGTGGCTGGTTATACGAACATGATGAAAATAATCCAATGCTAGGATTTAGAGGTGGTTCAAGATATGTTTCTGAAGATTTCGAGGAAGCATTTCGGTTGGAATTACGTGCTATAAAAAGAGCTCGATCATGGGGTTTAACAAATATTATTCCTATGGTGCCATTTTGTAGAACTCCAGATGAAGCAGAAGCAATTATTAAATTAATGCAAGTAGAAGGACTTGTAAGAGGCCAAGATGGATTAAAAGTTTATGTGATGGCAGAAATTCCATCAAATATATTTCTAGCTGACATTTTTTGTAATTATTTTGATGGATTTTCAATTGGTTCAAATGATTTAACACAGCTTATCTATGGTTGTGGTAGAGATAATCAAAAATTAATACCTCTCGCGGAAAAATATAATTATAACGCCAATAGTGAAGCAATTAAGCGAGCTATTGAACATTTAATTAAAGTAGCTCATGAACGTTTTAAGAAAGTTGGAATCTGCGGACAAGCTCCCAGTGATTATCCGGAATTTTTAAAATTTTTAATACAACAAAATATAGATAGTATATCTCTGAATCCTGACACTTACGCTAGAGGTAGAATCTTCACCTGGAGAACCGAAGTAATCGAAGATTCGTTAAAGGAGGGAGAAAAAGTTCTTGCGTATAATTTACTTATCCATTGTGATAAAATGATTGAAGATTTGCGGATTCCTCGAGGTAAGTTAAGAAATTATATACGAAAGAAAAGGAAGAAGATTGATTCAACCATAATAGAGAAGGATAAGCAGATAAATCATTTGTTTGGGGAATTATCTGAATTAGGCGTTAATTTCGTGAATAAAATTAAAAATAAAAATTATGATGATTTTACTGAACTTAGAGATAACTATAAACAAAAAATAGTTGATTATTCTAAAGAAATCCCCAAAATATTGAAAAAAATAAATCAAATTATTTAAGCTATCAATTTTTTTTAATAGTTTATATTCTTTAAATTGTAGTAAGTAGATAAATAAATCAAAAAAGTTAAATTTCAAAATTTATTTTATATATTGTCATAGATGAATGCTCTTTTTGATATCAACATAGGTGAATTATATATGAGCGATGTATGGAGTAAATTTAAAAAAGAGATAAGAGAAGCTTTTGCAGACGTTGCAACATTAATCGAAATGCTTCTTCAAGATCGTACAGTCCCACGTAATATAAAGAGAAAAGCTCAAAAAGCTCTTGATGATTTAAAAGTTGGTGATGATTCCCCTGCTGTATTAGCTAGTAATGCGCTATCACTAATCGGTGATTTAAGCACTGACCCAAATTGTCCATTCCACGCTCGCACAATAATCTATCGCTTAATAAGTCTTCTGGAAACAATTAAAGATTGATTATTATATTAAATTCATGAATTATTAGAATTAACTTCTATTTTTTTATAAATATCTTTATTAATGGGAAGGGTGAGATTTGAACTCACGATCGCTCGGTTCCTTTGGCAAGTTTAAGCACATTATTCTTATTTACTTTGAACCGAGAATCATACCAAGCTAGACTACCCTCCCATTATTGTATTGCCTTCTCTCCAATTATTCTAAAGTAGTCAATAAAGCTACCTCGCTTTATTGAAAAAGATGACAAGGGAAGATTTAATTCAATTAACTGGTTATAGGTTTGTCTGAATTGTGAAAAGTCTTTTAAAAATAATTTAATTTGATTTCTTCCAGCATGTAATACAAATTCCACGTTTTTTAACGCTTTAATTTGATTAAAATTAAGATATTTGAATCTACATAAAACCACCCTACCGCCTGATGAAAGTGCTTGAATCATATCATCAGCACTTCCAAAACTTATTAATTTTCCTTTGATTAAAACGACAATTAAATCACAGTAATCAGAGATTTCAAGATTATGACTGACAATTACAATAGTTGCGTTATATTTTCTATTAATTTTTAATAAGAAATTTAAAACTGCCAGTCGAAGATGAGGATCAAAACTCGTGGTCGGTTCGTCTAAAATTAAGATTTCTGGGGTATTAATTAATCCAACAGCGATACTAACTCTCTTTTTCTCTCCACCAGATAACCATTTTACTGGTTTATGCATTAATTCTTCATTAAACCCCAAAATTTCTAAAATTTCTTTTGCATTCTCTCTAATTGTTTTTTTATCTAATTGATAATTCTTTCCAAAAAAGATGCAATTATCTATGGCATTAAATTCAAAATATAATGAAAGATATTATAGTTGTGGAACGTATCCAATCTTATTTATCAATTCTTCTTTATTTTTTAGAACATTTATACCAGTAATTATTACATTTCCTTTATGTAAGATTTTTCTATCTAATTGACCTGTCATGGCTCTTAAAATAGTGGATTTACCAGCACCATTACCTCCGATAATTCCAAGAATATCTCCTTTTTTAACCCTAAATGAAATATCTTCAAGAATATTTTTTCCTTTTTCATAACTTGCATATGCCTTATCTAAAATTAGGCTAAAGTCTGAATATTTATCTTTTAAATTATCAATTTTGCCAGAAGCTTTAATCTCGGACATATTTACTTGAAATATTTTAAGAAATATTGAATACTTATTATATTTAAAATTTTTAAAATATTTATTTATATTCCTATTGTTTTATTTTATTTTATAGGAGAACAATAGAAATAGATTATGAGTATCGATATTAGATCTTTAAAAGAGCGTAGGCGAAGGATATTTTCTCTAATTTGGAAGGAATTAGATACATTGGTTAAAGATAAGGTTTCAATGTTTATTTTATTTATAATTCCTATTTGTGTCATAACTTTAATTGGTATAGGTGAATTTTCTCTAATGGGTGGCCTAGTAGAACTTTATATTATCGACTATGATGATTCTGATAAATCCCAAGAATTTATTGATACATTTAAATATAATACAACTATGGAAGTTTCAGTGAAAGTAAAGGAAGGGTTATAGCTATAGGAGATAAAGATATGTTTGGAATTTCTGGTCTTAAGAGCTATGATAACAGTAAATTCGCATCGAATATTGGCAAATGGGCATTTAATAAATATTATAACTTTAATCTATCCGTAGTAAATAATACAGTTAAAACCGGGGATAAAATATATTTAACCGCAAGTTTATTGAATTATAATGAGACAAAAGAGTATTTAGATGATAATTTATTCTTCATTTCAAGGTTTGTATATAAAGACGGGACAATGATAAATGTCTCATTAATGGGATTCGAAATACCGATACCTCCGATGTTTGAAACACAGCCAGGATACTTCATGGTCTATTTTGATACTTCTTGGTATGGCAAAACAGGTGATTATTATTTTGTTTTACTTTTAGATCATCCAGAATTAGCTGCGGAAACATTAACATTCAAATTTAATGTTATATATCAAGATCTCGAGCCACCATATGAAGAATATGAATATCCCAATCCTAGATATCCTCATATTTTTGATGTAATTGCCATCTGTATGATTATTGGGATGACAGGGTTGCTTTGGGTTTATAATTTTTCAAAATTAAAGAGACGCCTTTCAATAACCCTTTAGAAGGTAAATTATTAAATCAAGCAAGAACCTATATAAATCAGGCAAATACTTTATTTAAACAGATGCAATTAGGTATTGGAATGCCAGATATAAAGGAAATCGATAAAATTAGGTTGTTGCTAAGTAATAGGAAGCGAATTGAATTATTGTTAGATGATTTAAAAAAATTTGGAGAAGATATAGGCGAACATTATTAAAAATATCATCAAAATAAAGAAAAATAGAATAAAATTTAAGGAATATTGAATTTGAGAAAAAGACCGAGAAAAGAAATAATTTTTGACCGTATATTCTATGCAATATGTTTATTTGTTATATTCTTTAGTATAGCAATTCTTGCTTATTTATATTTTTATCTTCAAGAATTTTACGGATTTCCCTTGTTTCTTTATTCCCTCTTAATTATAATGGGCATTATTGGTGTAAAGTTATACAATCGACATCAATAAATCTATTTTACATAATTTTAATTAATATACATTATTCTTATTCTTATAATTAAATATCATAATTTAAAACATATTTAAACATAGAAGGTTTTATAAAATGCCGGATCTAAATATAGAAATAATAATTTTTGAAAAACCTGGACCAGTTAACACTCAGAAAGCTCTTGAAATTGCGAAGAAAAATGCTGATTTATTAAATATCAAGGATATAGTTTTTGCAAGTACTACCGGAACAACTGCGGAAAAGATTCTTGATATTTTTAATCCAACTCAATATAATTTAGTTTTAATAACCCATACTTATCATTTTGTAGTTAGAGGTGGAAAATCAGTTCCTCAAGAATTTGATGAATTAAAAATGGAAGAATTAAGAAAAAAGGGTTTAAAGATTTTTTCAGGAACTCATGCTATGGCTGGAATAGAACGAAATATTAGAATGAAAATGAATCAATGGTGTTTTGTCGAAATGATGGCATATTTTCTACGTGAAAACTTTAGTCAAGGTACAAAGGTTTGTATAGAGATTGCCTCAATGGCGGTGGACGCTGGGTTAATAAGAGATCTAGATAAGGATATTATCTGTATTGGAGGTACAGGGCGTGGTGCAGATACAGTATGTTTAATTAGACCTGCTCCCACAAGCATGTTTGATAAATTACGAGTAAAAGCGATATTGGCAAAACCACAATAATTTACTTAAATTTTTCTGTTAGATAATAGTATAAATTTCTTTTTTTTCTTTATTTAATTCATTTAAAAGAATTTCAATATGAGTAACATATTGGTCTGATGTGATTTCCAAATTATCATAACGCTCCTTGAGATTTTTAAGAATAAAAATCGGAAGGAAGCTAACAAACCTTATGTCAGAAAAAAGATATAATATGCCTTTTCTTTCAAGAATAATCGTTTTATCCAAAAGATCATCAAATAATTCTTGTTTATCTTCTAAAATCATTAACGCTTCTTCAACTGGAATATTTGTTTCTCTTAGTGATTTTATCAGATTATAAATGTTTTCATTAAAGAAAAGTGCATATAACGTATTATCTTTATTTTCACTTATAATATCAAAATTAGTGAAAAAGACTTCTAATTTTTTAACATAATCTTTATAGAATCTCTTAAAACTTGCTTTAAGCTTTTTTCCGGCTATTTTCTTACGACCTAGATTTAAAGTCGTAAGATTTGGTGGAATTCTTATACATACTAAGTCTTTAACCAGAAATATGCATTCTTTAATTCCAGGTAAGTCTTTTTTAAGAATTAATCCTTCCTTTAAAAATGAAGATAATAATAAATCAATATTTTCTCCAGAAAAACCATAATTTTCCTTTAATTTATTTATTAGTTCAGCTTTTGAAATTACTCCCTTTTCAAGAACTTTTAAAATATGAGTTTTTATTTTATCTTTAAATATATTAATTATGTTTTGTTCTTTTTCTAATTTAACAAAACCCTTAATTTGATTATATCCTTCGGATAGTGCTCTCATAAATTTATCAGAATGAATTAATTCAATAAGATTTTTGCTAATAGACCCTAATATCTCGGAATAATCTTCAAAGTTTTGGTCTTTTTGTAATCTCTCAAACTCGAGAATAAAAAAATATAATTCTCCTTCATATTGTTGAGTAACTGTCAGATAATTTTTATCTTTTTTATCTACGTCTTCTGTTGTAAGTATGATGATAGATTTTTCTTTTTGTAATTCATATTTTGCCCAAATCTTAACAAACAAATCTTTCTTAGGCATTTCCTTTGCTGGTGGATATTGTATTATCGGCTGAGGTCCTAGTTGGGTATCCCATCGGATTATGATTATTTTATCCACAAAAAATCACATTTTATTTCTGACCTTAAACTTATAATATTAATAACGAGCTAGGTTAAAAATATTTATTTTCAATTCAAACTGAATATTTATTGAAATGAAAAATATAAAATATCTTATTTGGGATTTTGATGGAACTTTATTTAATACATATCCCTCTATTGCCTCAACAATAGTAAAACTAATAAAGAGAATCTATAAAAAAGATTTAATTTTTAACAAAATTAAAGATTTGTGTCAAGCAAGTCTTTATTTTTGTTTTGATCAAATATCAAAAGATTTAAATATTGATAGAGAAAAACTTCAACAAGAATTTGCTCGTGAATATTCAAATACTAAAGAAAGTGAAGAACCACCTTTTTCTGGTGCGATAGAAATCCTTAAATTCATTAAAAATAAAGGAGGAAAAAATTTTATTGTGTCTCATCGGGGAAAAAATGGGTTATTCAAACTTTTAAAATATTACAAAATGAGACATCTTTTTGATGATATAATAACAAATGAGGATAAACTTCCCAAAAAACCAGATCCTACATCATTCCTTTATCTGATTGAAAAATATAAAATTCCTAGAGTAAATATACTCTCGATTGGTGATAGAGATATTGATATTCAAACGGCTAGAAAAATTAATATTAAATCTTGTTATTTTAATCCTAATGAAAAAATTAATCATATAGCTGATTTAAACATAAAAAATCTTTTTGAGTTAAAAAAGAAAATCAATTCATAACTGATTCTTGAATCTTCAATTATCCATATAAAGTTAAAAATTAAATAATTTCACAAGAAAACTATCTTTATTAATATTCAAATAAAAAATTGGAGAAGGAGAAAAACAATTAGAGTATAATAATCTATCTAATCCTCCTATTAAAAATTTAGAATGTTAGAAAGCTATTTACATCCAATTAAAGCAGAAAATAATGTTTTTATTTTTTGGGTTTTAATTCTTCTGAGTCGCTTTTTCTAGTTAATCCAGACCAATGAACAGTAATAACACCGATTTCTTTAGCAATTTTATAAAAATATTCCATTTTTTCATCTGTTAATAAAGGTTCATCCTTTAATACCCATAATATCCCTAATCTGGAATATTTTCCCGAGCAAAGTGAATTGAAGGCTAAAAGATCCCAACGTTCAATTTTATTCCTTAAATCATTTACAATGAAATTTCCTATTCCTTTGATATTTTCTTCAGTAGCAGTAAAATTCGGAATTAAAGGCGTTCTTATCCACATTTTTTTATTATGCTTTTCTATATAATTTAAAATCCAAATTGCATTTTCTAAAATTCTATCAATAGAAACGCCAGTATATTCCTTATGTTTTCTAGGGTTAATCTCTTTAATATCAAAAAGGACTAAATCTACATACGGTAATAATTTTTGGTAAATTTCCTTAGATGCATATCCACAAGTATCTAACGCAGTATTAATGTTATTTTCTTTACATTTCTTTAGAAAATCTTCTATAAATTTTGATTGTAATGTAGGCTCGCCTCCTGAAACTGTAATACCTCCTTTAGATGTGGTATAATAGACTTTATCCTTCTCTATTTCATGAAATAAGTCATATAGATCCCATTTTTTACCAATCATATTTAATGCAGTACTAGGACACTCATCGGCGCAATTTCCACACGAGATACATTTATCTCGATCTATTTTTAATCCATCTTTATCAAAAGATAAGGCTTGTTGCTGGCAAGTTTCAATACATGTATTACAGCCAATACATTTATTTTTAAACCATTGAAGTTGGGGCTCTATAGATATAGATTCAGGATTATGACACCATACACATTTTAAGGGGCAGCCTTTAAAAAATATTGTTGTCCTGATTCCTGGACCATCCTCTGTCGACATTCTCTGAATTTCAAATATTAATCCATGTTTAGAATTTATCAAATTTACCATTTTAAGAAAACTGTTTTATAATGGATAAATAATGAAAAATGCTATAAAAATAAAGATTGTTTAATTATTATAAAAAAAAATATTAAAAAATTAAAAAAAAAAGAATAAATTATTTATTTTAGAATTTTCTCATTCTTCTTCTAAAATATCCCTAGCGATTCCGGTAATTTCACCATAGGCCATTGCACCTTGCAAATCTCCTTCTATAGTTAAATCACCTGACATATAGGCTGAAGTACCATCAACTTCTCCTGTGCCCATGCCGGTCATAATAGCTGCGGTGCAAGACATTGTAAATGAAGGATTCTCTATCTCGCCTTCGCCATACTCAAATTTGCCTCCTCCAAATTTAATCCAGAACTTATAATTAACATCTGTAATTATATTTTGAGCAATAATTTCATCAAGATCCTCTAATTCTTGTTTAAATTCCTCATTTTCTTCTGCTAATTTCTTCATTTTTTCTAAAAATGCGAGTTGATCACTTGACATTTTAAATTTTTCCTCATTTTTTCTTTTATAATTTTTTAATATTTCTTAAATAAACAGTTTATAATTAAACCGCTTAATATTTAAATAGGTATTGTTTCTATAAGAATTCAGTAAATTTTACCAATAATAAATCAAAAACTCTTAATATTGAATTTTTAAATTCCTCTTAGAAAATCATTTTCCTTCAATTAATTATTTAAAAAAATGAAAAATTAGATTCTAAATGTTAATATTTTTATTAATACTAAAGCTAAGAAAAAAAAGATAATTATAATTGAAAATTTGTAACTTTAGGTCGTGTTTCTATTTCCGGATATATTTTTCCTACTAAAGGCGGACAGCTATTATATATCTCTTCAATTTCAACGACACCAAACTTTATTCCTCTAAATTTTTCAAACCCTTTAAATGTTCCATTAACCAATTGACTAGCTAAATCTGTATTCATTCCAAAAATAGCGATTTTAGAATTAGGTGGAATTTTCTCCAAATCTTCTTTTAAAACCGTCGGTGGAAAGATAAGTCTATTATGATCAGCGGCTTGTAATTGAATACACGGAATAATAACAGGATACCCATCAGAAGGATCAATATAAGAAATAAATTTAGGATTTAATGCACCTTTAAAAAGCTTATACCCAATAACATTTAATCGTTTCTCAGGAAGTTTAGTTTTTGTTGCGCCCCTTCCAATCATATCTAATAAAATTCCTTTTATAACACCTAGTAAGGATAATTTTCTTATTGGAGATACCGCTATAACATCGTTATAAAAAACTTTCCAAATATTCATATATGGATTATATCGCATAAGGTCTAATTTATTAAAATACTCGATATCTTCTCCCTCTATTTTCCAATGACTAAATTTTACCTTTGCCTGAAGAAATTTAAATGGCATTTCTGCTGTCATCCAAAATATTCCTTGTTTTGGATTCTTTTCCACATACATCTTGCTTAATCCTTCAGTAAATTGTCCCCACACTACTTGGTTTTTAGTTTTTGCTCGATTACTAGAAATAAGAGTTATATGAGGCCAACCACGGGGATCAATTGTTGAAATTAATTTTACCATAATTTCTGGTTCTGTAAAAGCAATTGCTTCTTTAGAAAATTCCGGATACCATTCTGTTAATCCTTTTTTTTTAATCATTTTATTTTTCAACTCTTTTTTTATTTTATTTATCGAAATCCATATGTTTTTACATTTGATGAGACTCCCTAGCAATTATCTCATCTTGAAGTTCCCTTCCAATCGCATGAAAGTAGGCGTTATAACCTGTAACTCTTAAAAGTAAATTTTTATAATTCTGAGGATGTTTTTGTGCATCTTTTAACATTTCAGCATCTATCATGTTTATTTGCAAAGCTGTACCACCATTTTCAATATATCCCCGTAAATATGCCTTGAATTTACTTTTATGTTCAGGATCTCGTAAGATACCGGGGTTAAATGAAATTATATGACTTGCCCCATTAGGTAAATAATTTATATATTCTCCATCCTCAGTTTTACCTCCTAATACTTTACCAACAGAATTAGTAACTGCTGTTGGTCCTTTTGTATCTGCCCCATTTGTAGGACAAATTGCATTAGAGAGAAAAGTTCCTTTATTTCTACCATTAGGAGTTGCTATAGTATATCTAGCATCAGAACCAGCCCAGTAATTCCAAGATAACATTCCTCCACGGTATTGGAAATTTGTTGGAGTTTTATACTTCCAGCATTCATCTGACCATATTTTCATCACCAGTCGACCTAATTCATCAAATTCATCATTATCAACTCCGTATTTTGGTGCTTTATTTCTGAATAAAGTTTGCATTATATCATTTTCTTTACCTTGATAATCTGCCATTAATGCTTTTTTAACTTGAGCAATGGTATATTTTTTATCTTCATAAACGTATTTCTTAATTGCTAATAGAGAATCTACTGTAGTAGCATATCCAACACCTTCAATTGTTATAAATCTTAGCTCGGGACCACCTTGTCTAACATCCAATCCATTCTCAGCACAACCTCGGACGATTGTTGATACATATGGTGTTGGAAGGAATTCTCCGCGAAGTTCTTCGGTTAGATTGTTTACTTCAACTGTATATCTTATAATAAATTTCATCTGTTCAACCCATGCGTTCCAAAATTCTTCCCATATCTCAAAATTTTCTGGATCTCCAGTTTTTGGACCAAATTGTTCTCTTGATTTTGATGTGTCACTTTTGTCAGGCATATTTTTACCATTCCATAGAGTGAGTTCTATGCTTTTAGCTAAATTTGGATTACAATTTACGGTGCCTGAGCGATCATTACCCTGCATAGTATTCTCTAAACAACCAACACAAGCATAATCCCATGCATCCTCTTTTGGAATACCTTCTGCAATCATTCCAGCAATGCTTCTTTCATCAAAATTTAATATGTATGGAGCTCCTTGTGCTCTGAAAATCATATCAACAATAATATCAAGTAATTTATCAGGAGTATTCCGATGTAAACGAACATTTGGCTTAGGTTCTAAGATTGGGCTCCACTCATCTATAACTTCTAAAATTGTATAAGTAAGCTCATTTGCTAAATCTTCTCCATTTGATCCCATTCCAGATAACGTCATTAATTGACCGAAACCGGAGGAAATACCTTGATTCCCTCCAATCTTTATTTGGGCATCATATACAGTATTACAG
>JAHLWE010000046.1 GCA_019058135.1 Promethearchaeota archaeon
GATATGGGCTAGTAGAGGAAGGTTAATCTTATTTGGACAAGATTCAAGAGCAGTGGGGACAATTAAACCTAATGATATTGTTCGATGGCAAAGATCAATTCTTGGTTCATATATTTCTAGCGGTGTGGATTACTTGGATGCGATAAGTTTAATTAGTAATAATACAATCGATACTGACAAACTCATTTCTCACAAAATTCCTCTGGATAATTTACTATCAGAAGGAATGAAAATTATGAAAGAAAAGACCGGTTTAAAAATTATTATAATTCCTTAAATTCTTTTATCATTAGAGTATATATTATTGATTTAATTAAAAGTAAGAAATATCCAATTTTAAAAAAATGCTTGATACAGACTTTTTTTTAATTTATATCTTTACGGTTATATGTTATATCTTTATTCTTTTTGGATATTTACATCATTCAAATAAAAAATATCTGTTGGATAATATTTTAGGTTTCTCAATTTTGTTTATTATCTTTTTTCATTACTCAATTTTAATGATTTTAATGTATAATGGTGCATTTTGGGAGCGATTTTTTCTGCCTTCTCTATTTTTTACACCACTTCCAATCATATTAAGCGTGGTTATTGTATTCTCAATTATCATTAAAATTTATTACATTTTAAAGAAAAAACCTAGAAGGAATATTAAAAAAGAAAATGCAATTGGAAAAAAAAGAAGAAAATTAAATATTAGGGAATGGAAACCTGTGAATAGAGATATAATTCGGAAATTACCACACATAATTATTTTTATCTCGTTTTTTATAATTTGGAGTATTGGCTGCTCAGTAGTCTACTCACATACCGGAAATTTGTATGGAATGTTTCCCATGGAATCTGATCTATTATTTCTCTTCTCATCTATGTATTCTGATGTTAGTAATATTCATTTCTATTTGTATACATTGGGTTGGTTTTATTTTTTCTTAATTATGGTTCTCTATTGTTTTGCACTAATTACTCTATTTATGGAGTTTACCAGAAAGTCTAAAAATTTTTCCTTTCCACTTAATTTTATCTCCATACGTCTATTAAAGGAAGAAGAAAAGGAATCCTACGGAACTTTTTTGTATTTTTTTATTGGACATTTATTCGCGGCAACATTTTTACCTCCTCTACCCTTTTTTGCAGTTATTTCTATGAGTTCAATTGGAGATTTAGTTGCAAGTCAAATTGGAATGAGGACAAAGCATTACCCTATTAAATGGAATAAAAATAAATGTTGGGAGGGAACTCTTAGTTCAACAGTAGTTAGTTTCATCTTGAGTTACTTTTTTCTTGGCTTCATTTGGGCATTTTTATTTGCCATTTTATTTTTAATAATTGATATTGTTATAAAAAAACCATTGAATGCTTCTGACAATCTTTTAATTCCCATTTGTTCAACTCTATTATTTTTATTTCTAAGATTTTCTGGTTTGATTTATTATCAATTTCTTTATTAAAATAATTCAAGTTCATGACTATAATGTTTAATAATTAATAGAAAATTTATAAATAAATAAAGCAAAAAGATAAACATGCAGAAATTCAATCTAATAAAAAAATATTCATAAAAAAGTGATAGATAACGGAAAAAATCCTTCGAATTGATTTGGAAACGAGAAACATTACCTCAGAAGAAGTTCCAACCGAACTCGAAGAAAAATATCTCGGTGGTGCAGGAGTTGCTGCAGCCATCTTCACGCGGGAAGTACCTGCAAATGTAGACCCATATGATAGCAAAAATCTTCTCATATTTTCAGTTGGACCATTTTGTGGCACATCAGTTCCATTTTGTGGACGTCATTTTGTCATGGCAAAATCTCCGTTGACTAAAATTATAGGAGAAGCGTCTGCTGGTGGATTTTTTGGCAATGAACTTAAATGTACGGGCTATGATCATATTATCGTAAAAGGGAAAAGTAAAAAATCAGTTTATTTGTGGATTAAGGATGAAACGGCTGAAATTCGGGATGCCTCTGACTTATGGGGAAAAGGCATTCATTATACTGAAACTGAATTAAAAAACATTATTGGGGATGATAAGATTAAAACAGCTTCAATAGGTCCTGCTGGTGAGAATCTTGTTAAATATGCCGCAATTATAAACGAGAGTGACCATGCTGCAGGAAGATGTGGTTTGGGAGCAGTAATGGGAAGTAAAAAATTAAAATCTATTGCCGTTCGAGGTACAGGTAAACCTTCTGTTCATAATAAAGATGCACTTACGGAAGCAGTTAAAAAAATACGAGAATTGGTGAAGGAATCTCCATTAGCTAATGTAATGAGAGAAACAGGTACACTTGCTCACATGGATAACTTTATTAGTAGCGGGGACGTACCAATAAAAAATTATACGATGAGTCGTTGGCCTGGGACAAAAAAGATTGGGTTTTATGCCTTGCAAACTCGTGGAGAAATCAAGCATCACGCATGTTTTAATTGTCCTATAGCTTGTAGAGCGAATATTGAATATGAAGGAAAGTGGGTTGCATGGCCTGAATATGAAATGCTCGCTATGATGGGCTCTAACCTTTTTGTAGATGATTTAGACGCTCTTATTAAATGGAACCTGTTAGTTAATGATTTAGGGATAGATCTTATTTCTCTCGGTGGGAATATAGCCTGTTTTCTTGAAGCTGCCGAACGCAAGCTCTTAAATATTGATCTCAGTGAGCTAGGATTTAAACAAGATCCAGAAAAAAGTGAAAATTATCAAATTTGGGGAGCAATTGAACCGATAGAAAAACTCATCAAGATGATAACTTATCGGGAGGGAATTGGAAATGACCTTGCGGAGGGAGTCAAGAATTTTTGTGTAACTAGAAATCTCCCACAAGATTTATCGACAGTCGGCAAAGGATTAGAAATTCCGGCACATGAACCGCGTTCAAGCAATTTAACCGCCTTAGACTATGCAACTACTTGTCGGGGCGCGTATCATTGTTATGAGCCAATGCAATTATCATCTGGTATGACTTTAAAAAAAGAATTGGGACTTACGGAATTGGTGGACCGCTTTAGTAAGAAGGAGGCTGTAGATGCTGTCATTAAAATTCAAGATGCTAGTGAAGCTTATTCCGCCTGTGGTGGTTGCATTTTTGGATTTTGGTATTCACATGAAATTACACCGTGGATTAAAGCATTAAATGCAATTACAGGGCGATCATATTTAGTTGATACATGGATGAAGACTGGAGAGCGAATTTTTAATATAAAACGTTCTTATAATATGGATTGCGGGATAACTAAAGATGATGATACATTCGGATCCAGATTCTTCACACCAATTCTTAAGGGAGGTACTAAAAAAAATATTCCTCCACTTGATGAATTGCTACCAAAATATTATGAGTCAAGAGGATGGGATCAAGAAGGGAGACCACACTCTTAGAATTTTTTTTTTCATAAAAGAATTTTACAAATTATCTTTTTAAGATAGGAAAACAATATAAAATTATGTTTTTTCTGCCAATTACTTTGATATTCCTTGGTCACGGCATCATATTCATGATATTCACTCTTAAAAGTCACAAACAGAAAAGACAAAAGAAAATTTTTACAAATGAATTAATTGTTGCAGCATTATTTTTCGCAGCTGGGCTTCTTTTTCCTTTTTTGTACCAATCTCACAACCCGACTCTAGATCAAAATATACTGAACTTTCTATGGTTAACCTCTTCAATACTCATTTTAATAGAAGAAATTGTATGGACTTTAGTTATTACTCATGAATTTTTGGTATGCAAGAAAAATCCTTCTTTAAAAATTGAAAGAGATTATGAGAATTTTAAAAAATTTTTTACCCAAAATTGGAATTATGATTTTCGAAAAGACATTGAAAGAAAAATAATTCATATAATTCCTATGGGAGTCATATTTATAATTTGGACAATTGGGAACATTCTTGACGCATTTGGGGTATTAACTGAATGGAATATTGATGTTTATTCATATTGTTATTGGATTATTATTACAATTGGATTTGGTTTTGTTTTGATGGTTGCTATCGCTGACATTCTAAAGATAAATAAAACTTATTTATTGCCTAATTGGGCAGTACGTTGGTATAGGAAATCTATGATAGCTGATGAATTAGAAACCCATGTATCATCTACACCATTAGTTCTTTCCTTTGTGCCATTTATATTTGCACCCTTTCCAATTTTTGCAAGTGTTGCACTAATCACTACTGTATCAGATGCTACTGCTTCATTAATTGGAAAAAAATACGGCAAACATAAGATTTTCGAGCAATCTAATAAAACTATTGAAGGATTTATTGCAGGATTTACCTCAACTTTTTTGATAGTGGTTTTAATAACTATTATTTATCATTCTTTTATGCCTGTGAATTTAGAAACGATTCTTATTATGGCTACAGTGGCAGCATTTTTATTTTTAATAATCGATATTTTTTCAAAACATATAAGTGATAATATTCTTAATCCGATCTTAATAGGATTTGGAATATGGGCAATTGTCCTTATCTTCTAATATTTTTTTTCAAATGCAAATAATAGGAATTAATAAGGAAATTATTTAAAATGGAAAATCCGAAAATAATTCTTGCCTCTGGTTCGAAAGATAGAGCAAAAAGTTTTGAGAGAGCTCAACTTGATTTTGAAATCATCATAAGCGATTTGAGCGAAGATGAATTAAAAAGTAAAAAATTGACCCCAATTGAATTAGCAAAAGAATTGGCTAAAAAAAAAGCATTAGATGTTAAGAAAAAAATGGAATTCAAGGGGATTGATGCAATAATAATCGCTGCTGATACGCTTGTAGAATTTGAAGGGAACATAATCGGTAAAGCTATGGATGAAAATCATGCACTAAAAATTCTTAAGAAATTAAATAATAATGCACACAAATTCATCTCAGCAATTGCAGTAACAAGAACATTTGAAGATAAAATAATATCTGATTATGATATCACAATTGTTAACTTTCTAGATTTATCTATAAATGAAATTAAATATTATATTAATACAGGTGAATGGAAGGAAAGAGCTGGAGCATATTCTATACGAAATAAGGCATCTTTATTTATTGATAAAATAGAAGGCTCACCTTCAAATGTAATAGGAATTCCTATGCATAAATTGTTTTTAATCTTAAAAAATGAATTTAATTATAATTTATTATCCAAAAAAATTTGAATTTCATTTTCTTAAACTTTATTAGAAAAAGTTTTTTCTTTTTATAAAATACATGCAATAAAAAATTGAACAAAATGGATTTATATGGCTAAAAAAGATTATAAAAATTCAAAACTGATAAGCTTCATTTGTATAATTGGGGGTCTTGTCGGAGTAGTCTTTGCAATATTGAGAATAATTAATCTTGATCTTGAAAATATATTATATGGTTTTCTTGGATTAGTTTTTTCAATAGTAGTAATCATTCAATGTCTAAAACCGGATGATCCAATTCCTTATCATTGGCTACTATTTATAATATTTGGGATTTTAATTGCAATCTTCGCAGGTTTATCTGGTGGTTTAGTGGCAGGGATAATTATTACTATCGGTGGTCTTGTTGCTTTAATTGATGTATTATAATTTTAACTAAGAATTTTATCCTTTTTTTTCTTTATTTTATCTGATCTAAATAGTATTCAACTATTTTTTCAGCTAAATTTATTTCTGTTTCTACTTTTTGAAGTGCAGTGAATCCTGGTATCGAATTTACCTCTATAATTTTTAATCCATTATCTGTTTCTAATATGTCAACTCCTGCAATCTCAGTTTTAGTTGTTTGAGCAGATTTAACTGCTAATTCTTTCAATTCATCATTTAATTCTATTGGTTTTGGTTGAGCTCCAGAATATATATTTGTTTTCCAACTATCGCTTATACGATACATGCCTGCAACTGCTTCATCCCCTAAAACTAGAATTCTAATATCTCGGTTATTGTGTCGAACATATTCTTGGAGATAAAAAATCTCATTTAATCGGGATAATTTATAAATAACATTCTCTGCAAAACCTCTATCATTTATTCTAGTGAGTCCAATACCCTTTGAGCCAAAAACAGGCTTCAAAACAACGTCTTCTCCTAATATTTCAAAAGCTTCTAATGCATCATTGGGATTTTCGCATATTATTGTTTTTAACGTTGGAATATTTGCTTTTTCAAATAAAAAGGATGTTAATAGTTTATCTGTGGCAAGTTCTAAAGATTCTCGGGAATTTATTAATTTTATATCCATATTTTCTAGAATTCTTAAAATATCTAATCGGAAAAATATTTTCTGTGTAACATTCATCCCAAAACCTCTTACTAAGGCTCCTCTTGGCTCTATATCTTCAAAAATATTGCATAGAAATTTTTCTGAATTTGGTTCATTCTTAACATTTAAGCCAACAGAAACATTTATGTCCCCAGGAATTATTGTTTTAACATCGAATCCTTTCTTTTGAAATTCCTTGGTAATAATTTTAACCTCCATATCAGATGGATTTGGAGTTATAATCGCAGTCTTCATTCTAATTACCTTTTATCACTTAATTTAATCAGTATAATAATTTAATATAGTAGAAACACTTTAAATTAAATATATGAATTTCAAGGAAGAAGATGGTAAAAACGAAATTGAAAAATTAATAAATATTCACAGAACACTTAATAAACAATATCTTGATAAAAAAGAACTAATCAAAAAACTTACTGAGGAGGTTAATGAACTCAAGTTAGTAATAAATCAATTAAATAAAGTGATCTCAGGAAAAAGTTTTACTACTGCTAGTAATTTATTGAGTGCTGAAGATTTATTTAAAGAAAGTATAGGAAGTAAAGGTAGTGGGACTTTAATAAAAAGAAAATTATTCTCTAAAAATAACGATCTTCTCTGTATTTTAAAATTTTTTGACTTTAAAAAAGTAGAAATTCAATTTGTTGAACCAGAGAAGATTGACGTGAGAGAAAAATCTGAAATCTTTATTAATGATTTTATTCAACAAATTCTAATTAAAATTAAAGAAAAAGAACCTCGCCTCGAAATGAAAATAGATAAATGCAAAAATCTCGATTCCATTCAAAGAATTGAAATAAATAATGTAAGTAAATTAGAATATTTTGACCTTATTGAATTTGGAATCAGGAAAGTTTTAGATTCAAAGTTTTAGATTGAATAAATATTAAAAAAAGAAAATTTATTAGTCAATTCTTGTGTATTATTTTTAAGAGTTCAAAAATTTTAATAGTATTATTAATGAAGGGGCTTTGATCTATGGTAAAAAAAAAATATAAATGGCTGATAATGCCACAATTGCATTCTGGCTATAAAGAGATAAATCTTGAAGTAGCTTTGTTAAATAAAACCAGAGAATTACTCACGGATGAAGAAGGGGAAATACCACAATTTATAATACTTTCTGGGAATTTTTTTGATGTTCAAGGATTTGCATATTCTGCAGTAAGAAGTTGGCGTGGTGCAATAAAACCAAGCGAAGATAGTAAAAAGCAGCCCGTATTAGAAGCAACTTTTGCCTCTTTATCCGTCTATCTAAGTTCTCTACTTAGTTTTCAACAAGATTTTTACTATGCTTTTGATGAAGTTAAACAAATTTTAAATGATGCAGAACGAGGGGATTTATGGGCCATTATTGAAGAAAAAATTCCTTTTGTTTGTTTACCTCCTCAAGAAATGTTTGGCTTAAGAAAATCTCCCATAAGTCCCTATTATCTCATAACTTATGATGGAACTATGACCCTTGGAGAGTTATATCCAAGTGTATATATGACGAGGATTATTCAATCAATTAAATCTCGATTCTTCTGCTATTATGCTTATGAAGGCTACACTGCATTCGGTTTTTTTAATTCATTACCTCCAAGTGAAAATTTTGGATTTGATACTGAACCAAAACCACTAAGAGCTGGAGTAGAATCTGAAACGATAATAAAATATATTAAAAATTCAAAGAATTTAAAGGAAGTTTTTGTAGGATTAATTAATGCCCATAATAGTGCACTACTCGAACAATATCTAATACCTGATTATGAGACTCTATTAAATAAATTATTAAAGGAGGAAGAAGATTAAGATGGTGAATCTAGGGTTATTAGGTGATATTTCTGTAGGAAAAACAACCCTCTTAAGATTATTTGTAAGTTACATTAATAAACAAAAACTCGAGACACTGGAAGGTGGAAGAAAATGTGTAATTGTAAAGACTGACTTTTCTGGTGAGGCAACTTTACCTCGAGAAGCTACAGAAAAAAAGGAAACTAAAACGATACATCCCAATCGCGTTATTTTTAGAGATGAAACTGCAAAAAAAGCACATACGATTTTTGCCCCAGGAGGTGATAAAGCGAGAGCTGTAGTTCGTATGGGAATTATTACAATTAGCCGGATCGCTTCACAAATTATCGTTGTATTTGCTTTAGATCGCTCTATTGATGAGCAATTTGATTTTTTCAATGATGTCCGCTTCTTTCCTAAACATATCTATGTGTGTCTTAATAAATGTGACCTAATAAAAGGAAATAAAGCTCAAAAAGATAAAAAACTTAAAGTAGCAAGAGAAAAAATCCAGTCTTTCTTTGAAAAAAGAAAAATAGAAATTGTGGATTTCTTCAACACTGTAGGAGAACATTTAGAAGGTATGGAAGATTATAATGACAACTTGGCTGCCATGATATTAAAAATTATCACTTCCCATTAATTCTAGCCATCTCTTCAGCTCGTCGATTGAGTATTGAGGAAATTGTTTTAATATCTTTATTAATCCATTTTATTGCTAGTAACCAAAAGAGTACACCAATAATTCCAATAATCATTGAAATTAGCACTGTAATTTGATAATTTCTATTATATAACTCTAAAATCACACCAGCTATTATTGGTCCTGTTCCGAGACCTATAAAATCTAAAAATTGACTAGAAGAACTGATTATTCCTTGACTTTCTGGTAAATTAATTTTTTGTATAAGTGGTGGCTGATTAATACTATATATACTTATAATGGAACGATAAATAAATGCGCCAATACCAAGCAACCAAAATGCGGGAGTAGTTATAATAAATACTAAATCATTTCCTTGAACGGGAGTCATATTCTGTATTGGAATAAAAAATAAAAAGATATATGTCGAAAATACTATTACTATTGAAAAAACAATTAAGTAAATACGATTTTTGAAGTTTTTATTTGCCAATCTATCAGAAAGCTTGGAAAAACCGATAGATCCTAAAATACCACCAGAAATTCCAAATATTGTCAGATATACAGTAGTTATAAAGGGAGAAATGTTATGAGGTGGTGATTGTAAATAAGTTATAAATAGAAAGTCAACCAATGAGAAACACATTGAAATAAAAATACCTTCAACAAATAAAATGCAAATAGTAGGCCTTAAAATAGTAGTTTTAAATGTTTTTTTAGTTAATTTATACTGATATTTGATCCTTGATTCGAATAAAACTGTTTTTAATTGATTTTGGGTACCTCCTCTCTTAGGTTCAATACCTTTTAGATAGATCATAATACTTCCAATGAAATATAACAATCCCATACCCCACATAAATTCACGCCAAAATTGATTTTGAAATAACAAGGTGGAAATTAACATCCCACTTATCTGAAAAACTTGAAAAGTGGCATTTATAGCACCAAAAAACCGAGAACGTTCAAATTCTTCTACAGCATCGTTTGTATATGAGAGAATAATAGGCCAAAACCCACCACAAAAAAAATTTCTGAATAAAAGGCATCCTAAAAAGAAGTTAAAAGTCAAGGATCTTTGCCCTTCTGGACTAAATCCATTTATTAACATACCAACTCCAAACATTATCATAGTTAATGTCATAAGTTTTATGCGATTAATCCTATCTGCTAAATAACCAAAAAACAAACCTGAAATTCCCATCATCCATGTTCCGAATCCAAACAGAATTCCTAGTTCTCCAACATGAATCTCTTCTCCAGCCCAAATTATATTTGAAACGATTATTGTATTTATATACAAGGATGAAATAGTTAGTGCCCATGAATTATATACGACGAAATTTGGCCAGAACTTTTTAAAAAGAACCGAAAATTTAGTTAGTCGACTTTCTGTTTGAGATGTTAAGGAAGGCATTATTTAATACTAAAAAAATTCACAGTTTTTAAAAATTACTGTATTAAATGGATCTCTTCATTAAAATTTACTCAAAAATCAAATATTAGATTCAATCTTGATCAAACATTTAATTTTAATGATAATTTCATAAATAATTTTTCGAGGTTTAGCTGGTATCCAATAAGTGGGGTTAAATTAATTTCATTATAATTTTTAATAATTTTAATATAACCTAGATTTTCTAAATCTTTTAGGTCGTCCCGGATTTCTTTTTTATTTCTTAATTTCTTTAATTCCACTATTTTTGCAATACCATTACTTTTTAAGCATAAAATTATTGCACAAAATAAAGTTGCAGCCAATCGTGGTTTATCTTGAAATGGGTTTGCTAAAATCAGATCATTCATACTTGATTTAAAAGTTAAGAACCAATGAGTATTTAACGGATTATATTGAATTTCGAGTCCTAAGGGAGAAATATATTTAGAAAGTTCAATAATTAGTTTTTTAAACATAAATCCTTTATTTCGCCCAGAAATTTGCAGTCTCTCTAAGATCTCCTCTTTAGTTGAGCCCATCTCATCTAATTGGTCTTTCCTACTTAATAAATACATCAATAAGGATATTTCATTCATCTTTTCCACCTTCTGGTATATAAATAAAATTTGTCTGTTTTTGATACATTATTTTTCCATTTTGAAGTAAATGTAAAATAATAATAAATTTTTCATATATCTCTTCCTGACTCTCGAGTTCTTCGAAGAGATCGTCCATATTACATGGCAATTTTTTATATATTTTATTAAAATAGTTTTCAATTGTTTTTTGAAATGAACTTGAAGGCATTTCTAATATAAAATTTTCATCTTTTAGTGGGATTTCAAGATTTTCAATTATATAACCTTCTCTTATTCTGCTTTCCAGGGAATCTTTAGACTCCTCTAAAAAATCAAGAGATAATGCATTTAAATTAAAGGGTTTATACCAACATCCTTTAAATAGATTGAATATTTCCATATCAGAAGGATTTGATTCTAAAAATGCTAGGAATTTCTTTTCTTGACCAAATAGGGCTAAATACATCTGTAATTCGTTAAATTTTATTTCAATAATATCACATAACTTACTAAATGCGGAGGAAGATTCATTCAGATTTTGTGTAGTTATGGATCGCTTAAATTTTTGAAAAATGGGGTTTAAATCTACACTTAGAGCATGTTTGGACCCTCTATGAATTATATCAAAAATTTCTTGAATTTCTTCAATAATAGATAGAGTAGAGGAGTTATTATTTTCTATAATAAATCAACTTTTTTAAGTTTTTATTATCTTTGGTTGGAGTATCGTTGATGGTCCTATTGCTCCATTTCTTGCAACTCCAATGAGTTTATCTGCCATTGAATAAATATATTTAGATGCTTTTGGCACAAATATTATTATTTGTGTTCGATTCATCTGAATTGCGCCTTTTATCAATTTATAGGCGATTTCAGCATTATTTTCATCCAAATATAATTCAGCTTCGTCTAATACAATTATCCTACTTGATTTAAATTCTTGTAAAGAAAGTATTAAACAAATTGCAATAATAGAGCGTTGCCCCCCACTTAATGCGGTTATATCTCGTAGTTGTTCTTTTAATAAAGATGCTTTAATTTTTATGCCTAAATTTTCAAATTTTCCCGATAAATTAATTGAACACTGAGCTTTAATTTCAGAGATTTCAAATTTTTTATTAATTAAATCTTCTAGTTTTTTGATAATTTTATTGAACTTTTTGTAATATGTATTTTCTAAATTCTTTTCGGTTTCTTCTGCTTCAATAAGGTCTCTCTGAATTTGCGCTTGATTTTGAGCAATTTTTTTAAGTGTTTTAATAATTCTCTCTTTTTCTACTTCTAAAGTATCATCAATATCTGCGTATTTCATTAATTCTTTATTCAGTTCAAGAAGACTCTTTTCAATTTCTTCAATTGGACGTATTTTTATTTCTTCACTTAATATTTTTGGACCAATCTCTTTATTTACTTTTTCTAGATCTAAAATTTTGGATTGGAGATCATTTTGTTGCGAACTCAATTGGTCTTGTTTTCTTTCATAATTTAAATTAAACTCAAGATTTTCTTGTCTAATTTTATTTTCTTCTTCTTTTAGAGCCTTTTTATCTAACTCATACTTTTCTTTCTGAATTTTTAAATCCTTAATTTGATTTTCAAGTCCAGTTAGTTCTTGAAATACTTCAAATGCCTTTTGATCTCTACTTTGAAACTCTTTTTTGGTTGTTTTATAACTAATGTTTAATTTTGTAAATTCAGCTGTTTCTTCATTTATAATTTCTTGAATTTCAGATAATGATTTCTGTTTTTCATCATTAATTTTTGACCAATGTTTCTTTTCATTGTTTTTTAAATCAAATTCGTCTGGAATCTTTTCTAAACGCTTCTGCCATTCAAAAAATTCTGGTTTTTGTTCTTTTTTTAAAGTTTCCACTTCTTTTACTAAATCATCGATTTGCATTTCAATATTATCATTCAATTCGTTCTTATTTTTTCTTGTTTCAAAGAGATTATCTTTTTTGCTTAAAAGTTTTTGTTCTTGCCGGAATAATAATTCAAGAGTAGGTAAAGCATTAATTTTCTTGGAAATTTCTCGATATTTTTGATCTATTTTAGTTTTTAGGGATTCTAAATTCTTTCTTTCATCATTCAATTTACTTATTTCCATTTCTAACAAATATAATTGATCCATTTGTTTAGTAGGACTTAATAATCCTTCTAATTTCTTTAAGTATGGTGTTTCAACAACATAATCATAGGATATGATTTGCTCGCCTTTTAATGTTACACATTTACCTCTAAATTTATAATTTTTATGCATAAGTGTTCCTGTAGTAAAATCTTCTACTACAAGACAATTTTTCACTTTAGAATAAATTAATTTCCTTACATCTTCATCATTGCCCTTAATTTTAATTAATTCTGCGAGATAGCCTAATACTCCATCAATTTTCTCATATTTTGAAAATTGACGAATATTTTCTTCTTTTGGTATATATATATTGCAATAAACATTATAACTATCTTTCAATTTTTTTAGTAGAATAAACGTATTCCAATCGCCTGCAATAAAACTAAATAACACTTTTTTTCCTAAAACTGATTCAATTGCAAACCCCAATTTATCATCATATTGTAATAATTCAATTATTGGACCTTTTGCATTTATATTTCTATTGTAAATCTCTTCTTTTAAAGTTATGACATTTTGAGGTAAGAATACTCTTTTTTCTCTAATGGAATAATTTAATCTTTTATAAGCATTAACTCTTTTATCATGATCCTTTATTATTTCTCTTAGTTGTTCCTTTAAATCATGAATTTCATTATCTAAATTATTACGCTGATTAATTAACTTTTCTTGTAAATTCTTATCCTTATTTTTAAGAAACCATTTATTTTGCTCAAAATGATGCTTTACATCTCTTAATTCAGCGAAAATTATATCAATTTCATCATTAATTTCTGTTATTTTTTGGGTATTCTGAATAAGTTCATCTTGTTTTTTACTTAATTCTGCTTTTGTCTTCTTAAATCTCTCAAGAAAATCTTTGTGAATTGATACCTTTTCCAATAATTCATTTTGTTCTTTTAAAATATTAGAGATTGCAGAATCTAGTATTTTAATATTCTTGCGTGTGAGTTTAAATTCTTCTGAGATCTTATTTCCTTTAGCCTTATTGTTGTCTAATTTACCTTTTAATTTGTTTTTATTTTGTTCTAATTCTTCTAAGCGTACCTTTATCCTTTGTTGTTCAATCTTCCACTGTTGAATAATTTTCTCTAATTCTGAAATTCTACCCCTTATTTTTCCTCTATTCTCAGAAAGTATTTCTGAATTTTTTTCAATTTTTTCAATTTTTTCAGTAATTTCATTTATTTGCGTTGTAAAATCTTCTAATTGCTTTTGTAAATCATTAATTATAATAGCAATTTTCTTAATATTTTCTTTAAGAATATAAATCTCTTTTTCTATTTTATCTCGATTTGCCCATAATAACTCATCTGTTAGGCTTTTTTTGTCTTTAAGCAAAATTCGTTTATCTTCTAATCTTTTTAACTTAGGTTCCAATAATTTTAATTCAAAATTCCAACTATTTTGTTCTGTTTTTAAAGCTTTTAATTTTTCTTGTAAATTGAATACTTGAGTTTTTTGCTCTAAAATTTCCTGCCTTAACCCTTTTAAGCCCACTCCTTCCTCTAAGAAAATACATAATTCTTCAGGTTTCATATCTTTAAGCGCATCAATTTTGCCTTGACTGACAAAAGAAAACTGATTATCTGGATTATAATTTAATGATTTTACAAGCTCTCTTATTTCAAGGGAATTAATTTTTTTGAATTCTTTCTCATTATTTTGCTTAATTTCAAAAAAGGGAGCTTTTCCTCTAAGTACAGTCCTTCGTATTCCAATCAAATTCTCAGGTGTCTGAATATAAAGTTCGATTAGAGCATGGTTTTGTCCGTTTCTTATAAAATCGGACCATTTTGTATATCTTTCGTCCCTTTCATTGCTACCTAAAGCAAACTTTATCCCTTGGTAAATTGTGGATTTACC
>JAHLWE010000533.1 GCA_019058135.1 Promethearchaeota archaeon
AAATAAAATTAATAAAAATATGAAGTTTATGATTTATTTAATAATAGAATATTCAAAATTAAATAAATTCAGAAAGTCATTATTATTTTTTTTAAAATAAATTGATTATCGATATCTTTTTCTTTCTTAAACTTTTTCGTTGGGAGCAACTTTTGTATTATTAAGATTTTTCAGTTCTATCGCTCTTTTTGCAAGCATGTTTTTTATATTTTCAATATCTCCATTTATTTTTCGCTTTGCGTAAATCCATAAAATTGCTCCTGGAATACCAATAAAAGTAATAACTAAAGATGCTAAAATATAATTCTGTCCGCTTGCTGAAAGCACAGCTCCTGCAATTAAAGGTCCAGTTCCTTGTCCTAATGTTTCTAAAAATTGATTCCAAGAAGAAACTCTCCCTTGAGCCTCTGGTAGATTAATTGCTTGTAGAATTGGTGGTTGATTAATTTGATATATTGCTCGAACTGAGCTGATGGAAAACCAGAGAACCCCAGTAAGCCAAAATTGAGGGAATGATAATAAAAAAATGAAATTATTGCCTTGTTCTTCAGTAAATCCTGAATCCCCAAAAGGTACTAAAAAAATAAATAATTGAGCAATAGCAAGCCATATAATTGAAAAAGCAATCAGATCAAGGCGGATTTGGATATTTTTTTTACCCCATTTATCAGATTTTTTTGCAAAACCTAACGAACCGAGAAATACGCCAGGCATACCGAACAAAACTACGATGAATGCAGTAGAAACTGAACTAATATTTAATGGAGGTGTTTGCAGATATGGTAATATTAAAAAATTTAGTGTACCTAATAAGACACAGGTGAATATACCTTCAATAAAGGCAACAATATTAGTTGTCCTTAAAATCGTAGATTTAACTGTTTTTTTTGTTAAACGGTAATTATATGTAATGCTCTTATCTTCAAGTACTTCTGTTAATACACCTAAAGATCGAAATGCTCTTTTGGGTTCTTTGATTTTTAAACCAATTATGAATGTGCTTAAAATGACCATTATACCTATACTCCAATAATAAATTTTCCAATATCCTGCGTAAATTAAGGATGATGAGATAATCATACCAATAACTAATGAAATTTGGGCTATTGAATGAAAAATTCCAAAAAATTGAGAACGATTTTCTTTTTCAAGATTATCATTAGTGTAGCTCAATAATATCGGACGGATACCTCCAAGTCCAAACCCTGCTATCATATTACATATAAGAAACCATGCCCAAGAAATTATTCCTTCAGCTTCTGGTGCAAAACCATTCAAGAGATAAGCGAATCCAATTAGACTTAAGATAAAAAGGAATAAATTCTTTCTCGAAAAAAGGTCAGTGAGATGTCCAATAATCATTCCTGAAAAAGCCATTGATAAAAATTTTACTGATATGATTAAACCCATTTCAAATGCATGGAATTCATCATTAGGCCACATAATTTTGGAGAAATTTATCATATTTAAAACAAAAGCAGCCATTGTAAGGGCAATAATACTATATGATAAAAAAATTGGCCACAATCCTCTTACTGTCGGTGTAATCGCAATTTTCCCATCTTTTCGGCCAATTAATTTCCCAGTCATTATTAATCTAAATAAATGTTATAATTTAATCTTACTCATCTTAACATTAAATATAATTAAAAAAGAAATTTGCAGTTAAATTTATTCGAATTTATATGATGCTTTACATTATTATTGAACCACAGTTTCTACATGATTTAGTTTCATTATACATCTTCTTTAAGCATGGTTCGTGATAATATGCACCACAATTCTCGCAACGGTAAACATCATACTCTCCCAAAAATATTGACCTACATTGTGAACAGGACTCATCTATCTCAGTGATTTTATTTGGAAGTATTTTAATCATTCGTGTTGATTTTTTATCTGATTGATCAATAATTTTAATACCAATTTTTTCTGTTGAAATAGAACTAACCATTTTCATAATTGATTGAGGTACTTTCAATAAAAAATAACAGAAGGGGCATCGAAAAATGGAAACTGAATATTCTGACTTCTTTGCCCAAAGAGCAGCGCAATGTAGATGGTATGGTCGGCCACAAGAAGGGCAATAGCGACCACTGGCAAAAAAATCAGCGCCATTGAGAGGGTTTTTAATTGAATGGCAAATTTGACATTTTTCCTGACCTTTTCCTCTCATCATTGCTTTAATTTCGGATACCGTAGGACGTCTTAATTCTACTGCAATATCATTTACTAACGGTGGATGGTGGTCTTCAGATTTATTGGAAGAAAAATAATCTGATGTTTTCTTTAAATTTTTCTTCGATGCAAATGCTTTACCTGCACTCATTAATGCCTTCGAATTATTAAAATAACCAAATTCACCATTTGTCTTTTGAGCTATTATTTTAAGATAATTTTCTTGATAATGCAGACTCTTACCAATTTGACATATATCAATAAAAATTCCTAACCCTTGTGCAATATCAATCATTTTGTCAAGATCAGGTTTAAAATCTTCAATATTTCCATCAGTTATGATATATATTCTTTGAACTTTACCACCGATTTTCCTCATTTCTTGAACAAGGATTTGTATCGCAAATTTAATCCCTTCAACTAAATTTCCCTGACCCGAAATTTCTACATTTTCTAGTAGTTTAAATAACTTAGTTTCATCATTCAAAAAAGGACTTATTCTTTTTGTGCCTTTTCCATATGTAATTAACATAATTCGATCTTTAGGATCAATTAGAATTTTGGAAGAAATGAAGTTTTTTACTGAATTTAATGCTACTGTTAATCTTCTTGGTTTAAAATCACTTCTAATCATCGAGCGAGAGCAATCAATAAGAATTATTGTATCTTCAAGTTTTAATTCTTCCAAAATAATTCACTAATTTACAAATAAACCCATATCACTTATTTTTATACCTGCTTATATTAGTTGATACGTTAAAATAATTAAAAATTTTGTAAAATTTTGAAAATTTTTAAAACCTTCAATTCAACTAAGAAATTATAAATCTACCGCAGTAAATTTTGAATCTTTTTTATATGTTGATTTAATTTTATTAATTTCTTTTCATTTTTCGCTTTATCAAATTCGGAAGTTAATATATCCTTAATTTCAAATAAATATTTTAAAGTTTTTATATAATTTTTTTTCTTTTCTGCTTTAATTGATTGCTCTCTTGCAAATTCTAATTCTATTTCTTTATTAAATTTTAAAACTTCTAAAATCTGAAAAGATATTTTTCCGATTTCAGCTTGTGCATTATATTTTTTAGCAAAAACAAGTGCCTTTTCATATTCATTTAAAGCATCTTGATACGCAGAATTTTTTTTAGCAACTTCAGCTTTGTTAAGATAGAATATCATTTTTTGATAAGCTTCTTCAATACTTATTGGTGTGCTTTCATTTAGAACCTCTGATAATTCTTCTATCTCCAAAATTTTCCGAATTTCGTATTCCCTTTCTTGTTTTTTCTGTCTTCTTATATCAAGTTCATGTCTCTGAAATTGTAAATCTTTACTAAGAATTATATTATCTCTAAGCATTTGATAAATATTCCAAAGTATTTCTTCTCTTGGTATAATTCCTAATATTCGAGCAGTTGTATCTAATATATTTGGAATGAAAAAATATGGCTTTTCCTTTAGCAAATCATTACTATATTCAAACACAGCTTTTTGAATGAGAGAAAAATCATCGATAACATTGGGAGGAATTTGAGCAGATAAAGTCTGTGGATAAATTAAATTTACTTCAAACATTTTTTCAATCCATTTTTTAACAGATTTAAACAATTCTAGGTTACCTGTTTTTTCAAATTCTTTCAATTTATCTCCATAGATCTTTTCAAAATTTTCTATAAAATGTGATAATAATTCTCTTAAATTAGATGAAGCACTATTATCTAGTATTAGACAGATTCTACTAAACTTACCATTCCGTAAGAGAATATTAAAATCTTTATATTGGAATTCATAAAATTTTCTATCATGGATATCCTCAGAAGTCCGTTTTTTATCAGCTATTGCTAATTTTTCAGATGAAAATAGAACATTTGCTTGAATAAATCCTGATAATAAAGTTGCATCAATCGGGTGATCACCAACAGCCATATTATATATAGGTATTCCGTTATTTGAAAGAATTATAACATGCCTTATATTTAAAATATCTTTATATTTTTTCCAAATATATCTATAATTCATTTCTTGTCTTTTTATATCAGAATCCTGTTCTATTGTCTCTATTTTATCAATTATGAATTCTGCATTTTTAAATTTTTTAAATATACATCTTGGACAATAATCTGGATAATCTAGAGGACAAACTGATTTATCTACTCCACATTCATAACCTAAAACCAATTTAAAGTAAGTCAATTAATCAACCCTTAATTAATTATTCAGTTATTTTATATTAACAGTTTAAATCTTACAATCCTATTAACATTTATTTTTTCTTTTATATTTAAAGGAATCTCTGAGATTTTAATATATAAATTGAAAATTTAATAATTTGTTGCAATACGTAATATCTTTTCTATTGAATTAGAAAAAACAATGAATTTAATATGAATTTTCATTTAATAAATTTTAAAATCTAAGGAGATTTTAATTTTTTATAAATTAAAATAATGGTAATACGAGTGAATATCAAAAAATCAAAATTAAAATGTATCTTTTCGGTTACAATTTTAACATTATTCATTTTGCATTCTTTGATAATGACTCCTAATAATTTATCTTATCAAAAAAATGATACTTACATTGAATCTCCTTTTAATGATAAAAAGGATAATCCGTCAATGTCTCAAACCAATTTAGACAATCCAATTTATGGAGATGGATTAAATCAAACTGTAAGAGCATATATGAATAATATCTCTACTTCAACAATGACTAATGGTTCTTTTAATATCACTGCCCCCAATTTAAACTCGAAATTGACAGCTGGTGAATTTAATTTCACATTTGATCAGAATTATAATACAACATACGAAATCGAAGATGATTCCGCATATGATTACCCTATTAAAAAATTTATTTTTATTGATAATGCAACTTTAAATTTATTGAATGGAACTGAGGATGGTAAAAGTGGGATATCAAATATGACAGATGATATTCCTAGCACATTTTGGAACGTAACTTCTGAATCAAATATTATTAATTTTACTATTACTTTGAATTTTTCGAACTATTTTGAGCCAGGATATAATTATCTTAACATATGTAGAATTGATATAGATCTAAGAGCTAATTTAACAAAAAATACAAATTTAACAGTAAAAATTTGGGATAATATTGATAAAGTATGGAAAATCGTATCATCAGACATTTTTATTAATCGTACAAATCCTGATGATGAATTCTTTAATTTAGATTTAATTAATAAAAATTTAAGATTTATAAATAAAACAGGAATAAGTTTTTTACAATTTATTTACATAAATAATACACAAAATTTTAATTTGAGTTTATATGAATTTGACGCTTTTGCTTATTCTGTTTTTGAATTATCAATTACAAATAATAATTATGTTGCATTAGAGTTTGATTTAAGAGGAAATGCTACAGTATATGGTTTTCAAGCATGGATAAGAGCTCTAAATTTATCAGCAGCCTTAAATTCAAATTTAAATATTTCACTTTATCGAGCAAATAGCACAGTTCCAAGAATTGATATAACGGACGATATGTCCCCTGCTGAGAATATTTTAATTAAACCTAATTATGATGGTCTATTTGATTCCTTTAATGTTACTGGTTATATTAATGATATGATTATTCATTTTAATTTTACTACGCCGATAACAAATCTAAATGTAAGTAATTATATTATTGTTATAAAATCAAACATTAGTACGGACGCTTTTCATTTAATGATTTTGCCACAGACTGCTCCACCATCTGAAGGTCATGATCCTGATGATAAAAATAATCATTTATTACTTAAAACAGAAAATAATGGTTTATCTTGGGTAAAAGTTTATAAAAGTACCTATTGGTGGTTTGATGCAAGTCCTTTCATCATTAATGTAACCCGGGGATGGATGCCCAACGATATTTTAAATATTACTCTTGAGAATAAAACATTATCAAATATGGAAATTAGCACCTATCCATATAATCAATCTTCAACATATACTTGGGGTTTAGGGAATTGGACGGGAGAATTTGAAGAACCAATAAACTCATCAAACGGTGCAAAATTAGAAATCACCTTAAATTGGAATAAAAGTATTACTTCTCACCTATTTTTCAATGTATCATACTCTGCTACTGCTTATTCGCTGGAAAATGCAACTGCACATTATAATTGTACATATAATAACCTTCCAAAATGGGAGTTGAACTATACTTTCAATAATGATAGCAGCTATTTCATCACTAATTGGTCGTTTTTGGAATTTTGGTATATATATCCTTTATATTGGAGTTCATATGATTTACTCTGTGCAGATAATATTTCAAAATATGATGAAAATTCAGCAGGTACATTAAGTGAAAATGGTGTTTTTGGGAAATATATTGTCCAAAATGATACTATCATCGATACTTCAAATCCAGATCATAATGGTGTTTATTCTCTCAAATTAACCAGTTTTAACTTTATTTATAATATGACCAATTATTTGCATTTTAAAAATTCACATTCTTGGCTAACTAATGGTTTTATGTTAGGTGATAATGTCTCAATAAGTTTAAAT
>JAHLWE010000047.1 GCA_019058135.1 Promethearchaeota archaeon
ACCTTACTATGTCCAAGGAGAAAATGAAGAAACTGGAATACAATACCCCGCCAGTACAAGCATAATTCCTCTGGGATTATTCGAGGCTGGAGTTTCAGACTTCTCAACTCACATGGATGAAGAGACTCCTAGTGCATCATTTACTTCTGAAGCCTTTATTCAAACTGAATTCAATGTAATGTTATATTCTGTAAATTATCCAACATTCGATGGGAGCGGTGATGGAATCTTACATGACCCTGTATTTAGCGTTTTCATGACTTGGGAGGCTCAATCCATTATTTCCATTGTTCTCCTCTTAGGTGGTATTACCTTAATTGGAGTAGCGACGATTTTAATTACACGACGTAAAAATAAATTGATAAGATAGGCAAGTTAAATTTAAATTTTTATTTTTTTTCTTTTTTCTCTTTTTTTACTATTAAAAATCTAAAAGGATTAACAAGATAGAGAGATCGGTTCATAAGAACACATAAATAACATAAGGAAAAATTAAACATTTATAATAAATTTAAATATTTCATTTTCTGATTTGGCTTTTTGATACTGATTTTGATGATCTTTAATTATCAATAATTTGAAAATAATAAGATTATTTACGAATTTTTTATTATAGTTCTCATAATCTGATAAAAGTTAATATTAAAAGTGATAAAAAATGGCAAAAGAATGGCAAGTAAATGAAGATAAAGCTTGGTTTAAAAAATGGTGGCCAGAAAAATGTCCTAAGAACATGGAATTTGAGAAGATTTCATTAGGAGAATTTTTTGAAGGGCAAAGAAGGAAATATGCAAACGATAATATGATGTGGTTTTTGCATTCATGGATGACGTATGATGAGGCTGGTAAGGCTATGGATTCCCTTGCGACTGCTCTTTCTAATTTGGGGTTAAAAAAAGGGGATGTATGTGCATTACTTCTGCCAAATAATTTTCAATATATCATTAGTTTCTATGCATGCGCAAAGATTGGCGTTATTGCAACTGGAATTAATTCTACCTACAAACCTCTTGAAGTTTTATATCAGATTGAGACGACTAATCCGAAAGCTTTAATTGTATTGGATGCCTTGTATGGTGAATTTGTCAAGCCCATAATTGCTAAGACCAACATTGAGTTTATTGTATATACAAACGTTGCAGATTTAGCTTCTGGTCTTTCAGGTGCGATTAAATTTATTGGTAAATTGATCGGTAAGATTCCAAAAGGTAAAGTTGATTTTGAGCCGGCTTATAAGTTGTTAGATTTATTAAAAACGGAGCCAAATCTTCCTGATGTTGATATTGACCCAGTTGATCTTCCCGCAACATATATAATGACGGGTGGTACAACTGGTGTACCAAAAGCTACGGTATTAACTCATTTTAACTTAGTATCTAATGCAAGACAATGCATTTCATGGTTTGGTGGTGAAGAGCCTGGAATAGGTGATGTCGGTGTTTTACCATTATTTCACTCGTTTGCTATGACTACGGTTATGAATGCATGTATTGCACTCGGTGGTTGGATGATGCTATTTCCGAGACCTCCTCCAACTGAGGAATTACTTGAGACAATTCAAGATTTACCGGCACCAAAAGGTCTTTTATATACTGGCGCAGAAATTTTGTTTAAACGTCTCGCTGATTTTCCACTGATTAAAGAGTTTGATATTATGGGTAAATTAAGATTGTGTGTTTCAGGAGCGGGACCCTTATATGGTTCGGTCGCAGAAGCATTTGAAAAAAATACTGGCGGAAGAATAGTTGAGGGATATGGCCTTTCTGAAGCAAGTCCCGTTGTTAGTGCAGGAAATTTATTTGGAGAAAGTCCTATCGGCACTATAGGTATGCCATTTACTGGAACTGACTGGGCCATTTTTGATGGTGAAGATTTTAGCAAGGGTATAATTGCAGATGGGTTGTCTGGTTCAAAATACGGCGAGGAATATTCGGGAGAAATTTGTTGTTGCGGACCTCAAGTTATGAAAGAATATTTAAATCAGCCAGAAGAAACTACCGAAACTCTTAAAGAATGGGATAATCGAATATGGCTTCTCACGGGAGATATTGGGTTCATGAATGAAGATGGGACAATAGCGATTCGAGATCGTAAGAAACAATTAATTAAAGTAGCAGGTCATTCCATCTTTCCGAAAGAAGTTGAGTCAATGCTTATGAAGCATGAAGCAGTTTCCGAAGCGGCTGTTGCAGGTTTACCCGATCCAGAAGGAAAAGTAGGCGAAATTGCAAAAGCTTGGGTGGAAATAAAACCAGAATATAAAGGAAAGATTACCGAAGATGAGTTAAAAGCTTGGACAGAAGAGAATCTAACAAAATGGAAATGTCCAGCAATTATTGAATTTATTGACGAAGTTCCAAAGAGTGTTCTGGGAAAGGTTCAGAGAAGAGCGCTCCAAGAAGCAGACCCTCTCTGGAAATCATAATAGAGTGAAATTTAGGGTAAAAAAAATTATTTAATCTCTTTTTGTTTTTTTTAAATTATTTGCGTTTTTAATTTGAAAAAGTATTATTTAAATGGATTTTTTTTGGTTTTAATATTTTGTAGATATGAATCTAAGGG
>JAHLWE010000534.1 GCA_019058135.1 Promethearchaeota archaeon
GCTCCAGCAGCGAAGATGAATTTTCTCGAACCATCTGAATTATATTGATTAAATGCTATTCCAGTTGTTTTTTCCTTTTCAATTCTAATTTGTGAAATATCTACCCCATCTACTTTTAATTTTTCAACAATACAAGTGCCAAATTCGTCATCTCCAACAACTCCAATAAAACCATTAGTAAAACCAAAAGGTTTACTCATCCTTGAAGCAGAATCGATAAAAATAGCGGGAGCACCACTTGGAAAGGGACCTCTGTAATTTGCACCAACTTTACTATGAGGTACATCTATACTTATCCTCATGATTTCAACTAATAACTCGCCTAAACTAATTATATGCGGACTCATATAAATGTAATTAATTAAAAAATACACTTAAATTATAGTGTAAATGAAAAATTTTTTTCTCTTTTTGATTTGATCATAATTTAAAAAGAAAAATTAAGTTATTTTTAACATTACTTAAAATTTTGTTAAATTACATAAATATAAATTTTCTAATTATTATTATTATTTTTATAAGACATTAAAGAATTACTGATCCCCCATAGAGGTCTTAAGTGAGAGGTTATATGAATAAGCGAATTTTTTTTTTATTTACTCTATGTTTTTTATTTAGTTCTTTACTATTATTGACTTTATCTGGAAATTTAATTAAGTTAAAAATTGACACTAATCATCAACATTCAGATCAACCATTAAATAATCCACTAAGTTCTTTTGGAGAATCACCTTTTGATATTGAGAACCTCTTTCAAGATTCTAATTTTAGTAATAGTATAACTTGGTGGAATTTCACAAGTAGTACTAATATAACCTCTAAATGGGATTCTATTAATAAATGTGCAAACATTTCCCACTTTAGTAATGCTTCTTCGGAAAAGTACATAAAATATTCTCAAATACAAAGTGCAATTTATGATGGTTCTATTGATGTTACCGAATATCTTTTATATAATGATACAAATACTGCGGAAATCAAGGATGGAAGACATTTAGATGTGATTTTTTCTGATAATCTAGATAATGGAGATAATATAACATTAAAAATTGAGGACGGATGGCCTGCGAATATTACAATCTATGATTACCAGTCTGTAAGCCCTGTTGGAGGTTATGGGCAAGGAAATTATTCAGGTTCTATAGATACCGAATTAAATATAACTCTTAACGGGCTCACTTCTCCTCAAAACTCTTTTAATATTTTATTTATTATACCAGGACTTTCAAATCGAAAGGTTTATTTAGATTTAGTTGCTGCACATACAAACACTACTATACCAAAAAATTTTACACAGGAAGCCTATGTTAATCAATCCGTTTCAATTGAAAATTTATATAATATAACATATTTCTTAAATTTTACAACAAATGTATCTACGTTTGAAGGTATTGATGATACGACCTTATCCGTTAAAATTAATAATTCCAATATTTGGTCTTATCAAATTACCTCAACATTACCTCCAACTAAATTTTCAATAGAAATACCGGATTTTATAAAAATGGGTGGAAATTACTTAATAGGGTTTGAAATAGAACTAAGTGTAAATACTATTAATGAGTCAAAATTTGTTGCATGTATTGACGACGCATATTTTTTAATGAAACCACTTAATAATTTGTTAAAAAATTCTAATTTTGATTCTGATGATGATTGGCAAAATTATACAGGAGGAAATTATCAATCTAAATATAATTTTACCAATAAACTTTTTATTTTTTCATCCTATCAGACTATAACGCTTTCAAATGGATGGACATCATTAAATCAAACATTTCTCAAAAATAATTCAAGGACTGAGTATCAATTAGTTTTAAGCTATATAGTATTAAATAAGAGTGGAGTAAAAAATTTAAATTTAGAAATTTATTTGAATGATTCTTCAATAAGAAATGAGAGTAATTTAGAAACTTCAAATTCTTGGAATGAATTGAGATTAAATATATCTAAAGATCTCCAAATAGATCAGGATTATGAAATTTCTTTCAAATTTAACATTACAGCTGATGATACGAAGGATGTTATGAATTGGACTGCTAAATTGGATGATATATATATTTATCCTTTATGGGAAAGTCAACTTAATATAGTTCAAGATCTGGAGACAGAATTACTTTCTGGTGAAGAAACAAATATGAATATTTATTATAATACTTCTATTACAGGTGATCCAATAAAGGATGCAAAAGCATTTATTTATAACAATGATACTAAACATGAATGGGGATTAGATTTTTCATCAAGCAAAAAATATCTGATAAATAACAAAAATAATGGAACATATATACTTACCGTTGGTACTATTGGTATTGATGTAGGAATTTATAACCTCAGTATAATATTTATTCGACCTAACTTTCCAGACAAATATTATTTTAGTCAAATAAACATTACCGGAATGACTGCTAATTTTACAATAGTGGAAGGAGCGTATTTCAATGAGACATATAATACTTGGCTAATTTATGAAAATAATACACCTTACGTGGATGATGATACAAAATTTATTAAATTATATATTTGTGATAATACAAGTTTAAATCCGTTAGTGGATGCGTTTATTGAAGCGAAATTATTAGATAATTCATTAACTTGGGTAGAAATATATAAAACGACTGGAAATTACGAGGACCGAGGGTATTATGAGATTTTTTTGGATACTACAAATATAGGGGTAATTAATGAATATCTAAACCTAAATTTGACTATAAAAATTTCAATCCAAACTTACAAAC
>JAHLWE010000535.1 GCA_019058135.1 Promethearchaeota archaeon
AGGTAATTTAAATTTTTGAGCTAGATTCAGCATAGTTTTAAATATTTTTTCCTGCAGAGGCCATAATGTATTATCTTTAACAAAATAGTGATCCATTCCAATTTCTCCGATTGCACATAATTCATTGCTATTGATAGTGATAAAGTCTATAATCTCATCTAATTCCTTATGAATATTTTTATTTTCTTGAACTTCTTGCGGATGGACTCCAAGAGCAGGGTAAACGGCATCAAATTTCTCACTAAGTTCTAAGATTCTTTTTGGACTCAAAGCACTCATAGCAACAGCAATTATTTTCTCGACTCCGACTTGTCGGGCATCTGAGATAATATCTTCAGGGATTAAATAAAGATTCATATGACAATGGATATAGATTAGCATTAGTAATCTCTATACCTCCTTATTGTGTCAAACATTGCCACAATATTTTCTGGGGGGACTTCAGCAGTAATATTGTGAATATTTGTGGCTACATAGCCCCCGTTGGGTTTAAAGCAATTTATATTATATCTTACTTCTTCAGTTATTTCTTTTGGTGTTCCAAACGGAAGAGTTTTTTGAGTATTACAAAGACCGCCCCAAAAAGTAATAATATCTCCGAATCTCTTTTTCAGACTACAAGGTTCCATATCATAGGCTGAGATTTGAACGGGGTTATAGATATCATAACCTATATCTGCAAAATGGGGCAAAAATAAGGAAGTTGATCCGCAACAATGATAATTAATCTTCACATCAGCGAGTTCATGAATCTTCTCGGATAACCTTTTTTCTATTGGTTTGATAATAGTTTCATATATTTTTATATTCATTATTGGTCCTGCTTGTTCTCCTAAGTCACCATTTATACACACGACATCCAGATATTCTCCGACTTCATTTAAATATGTTATATTATAATCAATCCAATATTTTAACAAACCCTCCATCGCAGCAATTATTAATTCTGGCTTTGTTAGTAAATATCTTAATGCTTTTATAAAACCAAACAAAAATGTAGTATATTCATAAATACATCCAGTAACAGGAGTTACTAAAGCAAAGTTAGTTTCTTCATAAAGTTTTTTAGCGTATTCCTTCAATCCCTTAAAAGGTGTTTTATCTTTACCATCAGGCCATTCGTAATTTTCTATCTCCTGCACTGTTTTAAAATCTTCAAAAGGATGAATCACTGGATCATAATATAAAATATCTTCAATATCTTTATCTGCATCATTCCCCCAAAAAACTCCGAATTGATCGTATATCCCAACATATTTTCCTTCTTGCTGGGGTTCAAAACCAACATCCAGTAGACTTCCTAAAGGGCGAATATAACGAGTATCAACTTCAAATCGTTCTAATAATTCCTCACATGGATATGCAATTTGTTGTATAAAATCAGAATATTGAATATTTTTGTCTTCAATTTCAAGGAAATCGATCAATCTTTTATAGGCTTTAATGTGGATACTAGATTGATTTCCACCTAAATCTATTGGAATTTTATCGGGTTCCCTATGATCGAGTGTCGTATTTAATCTTTCCCTAGGATTCATATGATTATTCATTATACTATTGTTTCTTATTAATTTAATTAGTTCACAAAAATTTAAAATCTATTTTTAAAAAATATAGAATTGCTAAGATCTTCAATGTGATTTCAAATTAATATAAAAAAAATGTAGTTTTATTAACATTGTCCAACGAAAATTAAGTGATAAAAATGGAAGGAAAATATATTTTAACTTATGATTTGGGAACGGCTAGTCTCAAAACTGCACTTTTTGACCTAAATTTAAACATACTTTATCAAGCAATTGAGAAATATCCGATGTATTATCCGAAATCAGGATGGGCAGAGCAAGATGCAGAAGATTGGTGGAACTCTGTTATAAAAACAACTCATACTATTATTCAAGGTTATAATTTAGATCCAAGTGAAGTAGCTGCGTTAAGCTTCGATTGTCAAGGGAATTGTACAGTTCCTATAGATCGAGAAAGTAATCCTTTAATGCGAGCGATTAATTGGCTCGATACTCGTGCGTCTATAATAACACATAAATTTACGAAAGGAATAATAAAAATATCCGGCTATGGTTTAAGAACACTTCTTATGTTTCTTAAAATTACGGGGGGTGCTCCAGGAATTAACGGGAAGGATCCAATTTCACATATTCTATGGATTAAGGAAAAAGAACCAGAGATTTATAAGAAAACTTATAAATTTCTAAGTTGTAAAGATTATGTTATTTATAAATGCACTGATAGAGCAATAATTTCCAGAGATTTAGCTAATACAGCCTGGTTAATGGATACTAATCCTGATAAATTTAATTGGTCAGAAAAAATATTGAACAAATTTAAAATAGATAAGGAAAAACTACCTGAGATAAAAAAATCAACAGAATTAGCGGGAAAATTAACTAAAAATGCTGCTGAAAAGCTTGGTCTGAAGCCAGAAATTCCCGTCATTGTAGGATCATTTGATGGAACTGCTGCGGCAATAGGTTCAGGAGCGATATTAGATAATCAAATCCATATATGTCTAGGTACAGCAGATTGGATCGCTACTCACATTTCTGAAAGAAAAAAAGATCTTATGCATTATACTGGATCGATTTGTTCTGCTATGGATAATTACTTGTGTTTATCGAAACAAGAAACTGGTGGGACATGTTTAGACTGGATTAAAAATCAGATGTTTAAAGAAGAAGTAGATAAATATAAAGAAAATCCTAAAGAACTTTATAAGTATCTGGATTCGATTGTAGAGAAAATTGAGCCTGGAGCGAAAAACCTTCTTTTTACACCCTGGATGTATGGAGAAAGAAGTCCAATAAATGATCCAAACCTTAGAGGAGGGTTCTATAATCTCAGTCTTGATCATGAGAGAGCAGATTTACTTAGAGCTCTATATGAAGGAATTGCGTTTAACATTAAATGGGGTTTAAAATTCGTAGAAAAATTAGTGGGAACTACTGAAAGTATTAATTTCATTGGTGGCGGTGCTAAGTCAGATATCTGGTGCCAGATTTTAGCTGATGTATTAGAAAGAGATATCAATCAAATGGAGGAGCCTGATGTTGGCAGCGTAAAAGGCGCTGCAATAATTGCACTGGGGGGTTTAGGTATTTTCAAAGATTTTGCAGAAACAATTAAAT
>JAHLWE010000536.1 GCA_019058135.1 Promethearchaeota archaeon
CTCATGAATCATATACTTAAGTTCCTCTACACATTTGGGGCATTTACGCCGTCCAGTGGGTTTTTCTACTGTTAAAATCCCAGTATCAACATCCATTGCAGTTGGGGTAGGGGGTTCTTTTATAGGTTCTATTACCATTTCAAGTTTAGGTTCCTTTACCAGTTCAGGCTCGGGTTCTTTTACCGGTTCAGGCTCAGGTTCTTTTACCAGTTCAGAGACTTCTTCTTTCTCTAATGCAGATTCTGCAGAAAATTGTACATGTTCATCAACAGAGGTCTCAACTTTTTCTTCGAAAATTTTCATAAATTCTGAGTCGTCACCTTCCTCAAAAATAACTTCATTTTGTGATCCTGCTCTCTCAGCATCAAAACTTCTTGCCCATTGTCCAGCTTTTACTTTTTCTTTAACATTAGTATTCGCACCTTGCCAAATATAAATTTTATCGCCTAAATCTGCAATAAAACAATCTTCAGAATCTAAACTTTCTTTTTTAAAGGGTACTTGGATAAATTTCATGGTATTTATATCTTCAAACTCTTCAGAAGAGACTCTATAGAGTGTGTTTACATGCTCTCCCGCACCTGACCAATCACCAGTGTCTACATCAATGAGCATAGTCTTTGCTAAATTTTTATCTACGATTTTCATTCCTCCAACAAGTTGCAAAAACTCTTTAATCTCTTGACCTTGGTCAAGAGTGATTATTTTTGCAGCACCACCTCTTTTTTCATCCAATTCTCTAGCTTTCATTGCCGCAAATGTTTTTTCATCTACTGAACAATATTTGCCAAGCCATATATAAATGGTTTTTTCATCATCAACAATATAAGTGTCGCCAGAACTGAATACTGACTTATCTATTTCTTTCAATTCACCCTTAGCAACTATATATATTTTCATATAAAAAATACCTCACAAATATTAACTTATATTTTTCTTATGTTTCTTTCAATATATAAATTTATATCAAAAAAATCCGATTAAAATTAAAAAGATAATTGGGTTGTAGTGGATCTCGAGGATTTATTTGTATTCGCTCATAGCTTTTTTAATTCTCGAGACAAATTCTGGAATTTTTCTAATATCTATTGAGCTATATGCGATTCTAAAGCCGTTAATTCCTTCATGAGTTTTTTCTATGGGAATTACTCCAATTTTGTATTTTTTTAGCAACAAATCGGCAAAATCTGTAGCTTTAATCGACTTTAAATTGACAAATAGAAAGAAACCACCTCGATTAGGATCAATAGAAATTCCGTCGCTTTTAATTGTATTCAATTCTTGATTAAGTAGAATATACCTTTTTTCCAACATTTTTTCTACTTTTTTACGGTACTGTAGGGTTTTTTCAATTTCCTGACTTGAGAGTAAAGAGTTAAGAATAGTTTGGTATAAAATATTTGAATTTGAGACTGTGCTTCTTATAAAACCTGAAAATTTATTTTCTATTTCATTTTTTAACTGTTCTAATTCAAGATCAGTTTTGATCCAATTTTTATGTATTCCTATAGTAAGTGCACCTATTCTCCCTCCATACATTAATAATTCTTTGGTTATTCCGTCTAACTTGATAGGAATGATATTTTCGTCCAATTGAAATAGATCATAAAATAATGAGGTTTTAATAGCGTCTTTATCAAAAGTATATCCTTCATAGGCATCATCGCAAAGAATTACTAAAGGTTTTTTATTTTGTTCAGCCATATTCTTTAATAGATTTATTAAGTCAATAGCCTCCTTTCTTGTCGGAATATATCCCGTAGGATTGTTTGGAATATTCAGAATTAAAATTATTTTTTCTTCTATCTTTAATACGTCTTGCATTGCTTTTTCCAAGCTTTTTAAATCAATACTATCTCGTGAGAAATAGTTAAAGGATTTTATTTTTGCACCAATGTTTTTTTCTACGATATTATCATAATTTCCCCAACGTTTATTTGGCAAGATGATATATTCACTCTGATTTAAGAACATGCTACAACATGTAAAAATCCCATGAGTAATCCCTGGTGTAAATAGTGTTAAAGTCAGATATTTTTCGAGATCTTTTAATGATTTTTTTTTGTTATCATCTAATTGCGATTTCTTAATAACCCAATCTTTCCATCTCTTTCTACTATCAGTTAAGCCAGGAATAGAAGCATAAGGTACGACATTAGTAATATCAGTATTGAAAAAATGTTTTATATTTTGTAGATAACAAGGAACCCATCGATATCCTCCAGCCTCAATAAAATCTTTTTCAAAACCAAAAGCTGCTCCGATTGTTCCACTTATTTCTGCTTCTTTTTTTGCTCTTTCAGCCCAATAAAAAATACTTCTTGGTAAGAAAATCTTTTTTCCGACTTCAGAAAATGCCTTATAAATTGGAGTGTTTTTAATTGTTTCAAATTCCATAATTAGCTATTCTTAGTAAGAGCAAAGTTATAAATTTTTTTTTAAATAGAAAATCCTTTATGGTTCTGTGAAGAAAATGAAAATAAAAACAAATAAGTAAAATATGCTTATTTTTGAAAGTGCGTATTTTTAAATATATGCAAATCTAAATTATTCTTATGGAAAATCAAGATTTAGATGAATTAAATAAAAAGATAAAAGAACAGTTTGATAAAATTACTAAAAACTTTAATAACCTTTTTGAAATAAAGAAGGTTAGTGAAGAGATTGAAACAAGTGATGTTAAACAAAAAGCCCAAGAAGCAGATGCGAAATCGGGAGACCTTACGAAGATAGATATTTCAAAAAATTTTGAAGGAGAATGGAATAATTTTATATCTGGTATTCAAAACGGATTTGGAGTTTTAAAAAAATCTACGGAAGAACAATCCAAATCTTTTTTAGAACAATCAGAAGAAAATAAAGATAAATTTAATCAATTCTTTAAAAATTTGAAAAATAAATGGGATACACAAATTAATACCTGGCAAGATGAATTTAAGCATAAGCAAGAAAAAACTAAACTTGATTGGGAAAATAAATTGCAAAAAATTAAAGGGGATTATGAAAAATGGAGAGAAGAACAAAAACAAGAATTCAAAGAAGGAATGAGGGAATTTAGCAGGGCAACTATAAAAGGAGCTTATCAATTTTTATTATTTATGATTCCTATTCTTGTAGTTGTGATTGTCCTAGTTTGGGTATTAAGTTATGTCCTTCCCCAATAAAAAATAGGCCTGCTTTCGAACTAAATACAGAAGGAATAAGGAGAATAAATAAATTAAAGATAAAGTTGATAGAATGAAAGAAATTTTGGATGATCTAATATAATAGTGAAAGTATGTTATTATGAAAAATTCTATAAATTTATTTATCATTCTTAATTTTAATTCTAATGGAAACGAGAACAGGACGTATTCTTATTGGAGTTTCTACTATTGTTCTTGTCATAATAATGATTATTTTTGTTGATTATAAAACAATTTTAGAAAATTTATATAAAATCTCTTTAATTGGAATTTTGTTATTCGCTTTAACTTACACAACAGCATTTGTTTTTCGAACTTATAAATTAAAATTAATCTTTCAAGGTATCAATTTTGATCCCTCTTTTTTAACTTTATATGCCTCTATTGGTGCTGGATGGGCTATAAATGAATTGACTCCTGTAAAAATTGGAGATTTAGCAAAAATTGAATTTATTCAAGAAAGAGATGCTAATATCCATTTGAGTAAAAGTATATGTGCAGTTGCAATCGAACGGTTTATTGATTTAATTATTTTATTTTCCATAAGTTGTCTAGCTTTATTGTATTTGTATTTTAATCATATAATTGGAACAACTCAGTTAAATTTACAATTTTTTTTAGGAATTGGTGCATTAATTTTAATAAGCGCATTAGTGGGTTTATTATTTCTTTTCTTTAAGACGGATTGGGTATTAAATTTGATTGGAAAAATTTCCAAGAAACTTAGTTCTCTTTTAGAAAATGTCCTTAAAAATCTCATAGAAGGAATGAGTGATTTTGGAAAAAATAAAAAGAAATTAATCTGGGTCTTTGTTTTAAATATTCCCACATGGTTTTTTGAAGCTCTTACCTTAGTAATCTTTTTCTATTTGGCTGAATTTGAAATTAATATATTTATAATTATTTTAGCCCAGATGGTTACCTTTTTTACAAAAACAATCCCTATTACACCTGGAGGATGGGGTGTATCTGAAATTGTTGGTGCTATACTTATTTCTTTGCTTTATCCAACAATACCTTACCTAGGAATTTTATCCATATTCATTCTAGATCATATGATCCGAATGGCTTATGTATTTATATATGGAGGAATTGCAATTATTTCATTCAATTTCAAATTTAAAGAAATAAATTTGCAATATTTGGATGAAGAAGAAAAAAAATTCGAAGGCGAATTGCAAAAAAAAAAACCCTAATAATTAAATATATTTTAATCTCAGTTTAAGAATGTTTAGAAAGATCAATATTGGATCAAAAGGTTTAATTTTTGACCCTTCTTCATGTTTCCATTTAATTGGTAATTGAAATATTTTGAATCCTTCTCGTTTTATTCTATAAAGGATTTCAACATCGAATTCCCATCTATATGACTTTAAATCTTTAAAAATTTGAATTGCTACATTTCTTTCAAATCCTTTAAATCCACACAATAGATCTTTTATATTTAATCTGAAAAGAAAATTTGAATAAAAGTTAAAAATATGGCTTATAAACCTTCTAACGAATGGTTGAGAATAAATTATATTTGATTTATCTAATCTTCTTGATCCAATTATAACATCAAATTTAAATTTTTTAAAAAGGTTAAACATGTTTAATATCTCATTAGGAGGTGTAGAACCATCAGCATCGATAAATAAAATAAAATCACCTGTAGCATTTATAACCCCCTGAAGTACAGCGTGTCCTTTCCCTTTATTCTCCTTATAACTAATAATTTTGATATTCTCATAATTTTTTATAATATTTCTTGTGACTTTTTTTGTATTATCTGTTGATCCATCATTAACTATTAAAATTTCAAAATTACTTAGATTTTTGAGGGAAAATTCAATTAATTCTCTTAAAAAGAGGGGAATTCTTTTTCCTTCATTAAATGCTGGAATTATAATGCTTAACCTATAATTTTCCATTAATTAAAAGTAATTAGAATCTCTTAAAAACATTTTTTTTTGGACAATTATCTTTCTTTTAAAAAATCTTAAAAGCAAAAAAAATAATTAAGAATTATGTTTGAGAGAGACAATAACGGTATTTTGAAAATCAAGACGGTTTTTGTTAGAGAATCATTATTAATAATTGCTGGAGTTGCAATTAGAGTAATTATGATAATTTATTATTATTTTAGCCATTTAGATCCTAATGTATCATGGGGAGATGTTTCTGTAAATTTTCACACAACAGACTCGATGTTTACTGGTGAATGGATTTGGGAGGCAACCGAGTTAGAATATCCACCTTTAACTTTATACCTATTATTAATAGTCAAATTTATCTCATTTAATTCTATTGAAGTATTCGCATTTTATGCATTTCTCTTGGATTTAATAGTATCTCTGTCATTTTATTTTATTTTAAAAAAATTTGATGTCCCTAAAAGAAATTTGGCTTTAGGGTTATTTTTAATTAATCCATTTTTGTTTTTAAATAATGTTTTCAGCCCCATTAATTGTGGCTATCATATTACTGACAGTTTTTTTTATATCTTTCTAATTCTTTCATTATTTTATTATCCAAATGAAAATAAATCATTTTTTTATCTTTTTTCAGGATTAACTATGTGTTCTAAATGGTTTACTTTACCTGCTGCACCTTATTTTTTCTTAAAATATTTATTTGAAAAAAATTGGGGTGAGATCAAAAAACTATCTATTTTTCTAGGTATACCGTTAATAATTTTTTTAATTAGTCCAATTTTATATCTACCTAATTATTTGGATCTCTATATAAATTGGGTTACAGGAGTAAATACAACAAGTTTTGAGGGTCTTCCTATAATAATTAAATTAATTCCAATAAGTTTAATTTTCATATTGTATTTACTTTTTCGATTAAAAAAAGCAGACCTTTTAGAAATTACTTTCTTTTCAATAATAGTTATGTTTTCTATTATGTTTTGGAGTAGATTTTATGTTAGATATTTCACTCCTTTAATTCTATATGGTCATTTGAAAACCAACAATAATATTTTCAAGATAGATATTAATTTAAAAATCACACGAATTTATTTCAAGGTAGGTAATCATTTATTTACATTAGCTTTATCTGTACTAGGATGTATTGCAGAAATTGCAATAATTC
>JAHLWE010000537.1 GCA_019058135.1 Promethearchaeota archaeon
CCAGCAACGCCTAATTGAGGTCGATATTTATCGGGGGATAATATCTCATATTTTGCATCTGAAGGAACTTGCCCATAAAAAGCCTCTTCCCGAATATCCACATAAACAGGCCCCATAGTACCCGAAAATGCACTTCTAATTGCTCTAGGAATAATTTTAGGAATCTCTAAAGGATTTTGAATTCTAAATTGAGCTTTTGTAATGGGTTTCATTAACGTTATTTGATCAACATCTCCCTGAAGTGTAGATTTACCGTCTAATTCTCGTTTTACTTGTGCACCAATTACTAGAAGAGGTATATTATCAGACCAAGCAGCTCCAACACCAGGAACCATATCGGTTACACCCGGTCCCACGGTTCCAAAACATACACCCAATTCTCCAGTAATACGTGCATACGCATCTGCTGCATGAGCTGCTGCTTGTTCATGTCTTACAAGTATTGTTTGAATTCCTTTCTCCTTACCCCATCTAAATACTGCATCATACATAGGCAAAAGTTGCCCACCGGGTATTCCAAACAAATATTTCACATTTTCCTGAAGAAGACATTCAATTAATAAATCTCCGCCAGTTTTAGGAGCTTTACTATTTTCACTTTTTTCACTCATTTCTACTTTCAATTTATTTTTTTTAAATTATAGTTTGATTATTTAAAAATTTAAAAGTATATATTTTATTTATATAGAGATTGTTATTAGTGTTAAATTATGTCAATGAAAAAGAAAAAACCAACTGAAGATGAGTTAAAAAAACTTAATGTTGAAGCTTGGGGGACTTGGTCTAAGCAAGTTTCTGAATTTGATTGGTTCTATGATGATACTGAAACGTGTTATATTTTAGAAGGTGAGGTTGAAGTTACTGGAGCAGATGGATCGAAAATATCTTTTGAGAAGGGCGACTTGGTACAATTTAAAAAGGGCCTTAAGTGTATTTGGAATGTCAAGAAACCTGTAAGAAAGTACTATAATTTTGGAGATTTAGATATCGATTAATTAAACTTATTTTTTTTTTTCTTTTTGATGAGATTATGATATCAATTACTTTCTTATCCAAGATGTTCTTTTATGAAATTCCACATCACATTATTTACTTGCTCTGAATCTTCAATTGTAAAGGCGTGTCCAAGACCATTAAACACTTCTAACCTTGAGTTTGGAATTCTTTCATGCAAAAATTCTGAATTCATTAGTGGAACTATTCGATCTTTAGTTCCAACCATAATTAATGTAGGTTGTTTAATTATATTTAAAGAATCACGTGTATCGTGACAGAGCGTAGCAGCTCCATGATTACTGTAATCTTGACCACGAGTTGGATCTACGATTGGTGTGATAAATATAGTATCGTTTTTTAAAGCATCAAACAAATTTGTATCTTCTTTTAATTTTTTTCTAAAAGATCTTGAAAATAAAATGGGAACAATTTGTAAAACTCTTTTTTCTAAATCTATTCTTTCTAAAAGTTTGATTTGACTTACAAATTCATTTATTACATTTGGTTCGATATAAGCAGAAGTTGCGCATAATATTAAGGTTTTAACCATATCTGTATACTTTAACGCGAAGTTCTGAACAATCATTCCTCCCATACTGATGCCACATAGATGAATCTTTTCGTGAATATTCAAGTAATCTAATAAATTTTTAAGATCTTCAACAAAAATATCCATCGTATAAGGATAATTTGGTCTAGAACTTTTCCCCACACCGCGATTATCTAAAGCAATAACCTTCATTTTTTGTTTAAAAAATTGTATCTGGAAGTTCCATCCACCCAGTTTTGTGCCAAAACCATGAACTAATACAAGAGGTTCACCAATACCTTCTTTAATATAATTAATTTCAATATAATCAGATTTAAATATAGGAATATTTTACCACCATAATTTTCAATTTTAAAAATTAAATAATAGATTTTTTTATGAACTATATTGTCGTTTTACTCGAATAAATATATTTGCATTAATTTTTTCTTATTCAAGATGTTCTTTTATGAAATTCCAAATTAAATCATTAATTTTTTCCGCATCTTCAACTAATAAACTTCCATGTCCAAAACCTGGAAATTCTTGTAAAATCTTATACGTCAAGAACTCCCCTCTGGAATTAGATTATCTTCTAAAGCGGATGTAAATTTGGTGTTGTTTTGATATTGAATATCTCTTATAAAAATAAAAAAAAAAGAAATTTATTTATATTATTATACGGTAAAATTTGCTTCTCAACTCAAAAGGGCCATTATCTCCCCTAATTCTTTCATTTTTTTCATTCCGCTGATTTTTAACTTTCTGGTAAGCATCTTAAATAACGCTGAAATTTTGGATATATTTCCACTACTAAAATCAAAAAACAATTCAGCAGTGCATGCCATTGAGGCATCAACTTCAAGGTTTTCCAGTGTTTCTTTGTCGTTTCTAATATGTTTTACATCCAAATTACCATTTTCTACTGTAATTAAAGCACCATACTTCTGGTCTGTGAGATTATATAAAATTTTTAATGTTTTATCTTTGTACTTTTCTTTAAACTCTTCTATATTATTTATGGGTTCCATTTGTTGCCATAG
>JAHLWE010000538.1 GCA_019058135.1 Promethearchaeota archaeon
CTCCTACATAGATATACTGCCCTTCAATAATTATCGAACTGTTAATTTCTTTTATTGTGGAAAAAGCAATTAATCTTTTATCTATTTTTTGAATACCTTCAATAGATTCAAATGAGGATAAAATACTACTATTAAATAAATAATTTGATTCGGTAAAGTTAATTGTTAGTTCATTGGGATCAATATCTAAATCAGAAAATTTTTGATACATTAAAGAATAATTATCTACTACGTCTCTATGACCAATTACAATTAAATTATTTCCTTGTGATTTAGATATCCAATTTTCTGCAGATGAGGTCATCACAAAAACCCCAATCGTAAGTGTAAAAATAAGAGTCATTATCGCACTAAATAATATTAAAAATCTCTTAAATTCACCTTTTCTTCTAATTATATTGGTAATAGCAATTTTAAGATTATATCCAAATTGAGAAAGCCATCTAGGGATTAATGTTAATGTCTTTTGTGCATCAAAATCATGTGGTATATCTTTCGAAAATATCCACTGAATCTTTTGTTGAGTGATTTTTCTTAATACATAACCACTAATGATATAAACGGCTAATAGAGTTAAGAAGAAAAAAATAGGGGTCCAAAAAAAATCTATATAAATATTTACTGAAAAATTAAGAAAAATTAAAACTAAACTAGTTAATCCATAAGATAATATCCCTATAATGAATCCAATTACAAAGCCAACGAGATAAATAATTAATGCTTCTTTCATATAAAAGCTATAAAGTTTCTCGCGTAAAGTTCCTAAAGATTTCATTATCGCAATATCTCTCTTTTTATACACAAATAAAGACGAGATTATAATAACTATAACTGTGCCGGCTATGATGAACACTAAAATTAAAATAAAGACATTAAATTCATAGTAAATTTCACGGATGCTTGCTGTGAATAAATATCTATTATCATAGAATATATTAACTCCTAAAGAATTCCAAAAATATATGAAATAAACTACTAATGCTGAAACTGAAATAACTATGACTAAATTTGGAATAGTAGTTTCTTTTTTTCTTATTAAATCCTTTATCGCAAAATCTAATGAAATTTAAAATCCCTCTATTTTGCTTATTTAAAGTTTTTATTATCTTTTAAAATATCATGTATAATATCTTGCTTGATTATTTTCGAGTCTTTATAAGTTATTATTCTATCTGCATGTTTAATTAAAGCCTTGTCATGAGTTGCAACTATTAAAGTTTTTTTGCTTTCTTTTAGTTTTTTAAATAATTTTGCAATAAATTCTGCAGTCTCCATATCTAAATTAGCTGTTGGTTCATCTGCAATGATTATTGGAGGATCATTACCCAATGCCCGGGCAATTGCAACCCTTTGTTGTTCCCCTGCACTTAACTGGAATGGTAAATGTTCTTTTCTCTCTTCTAGCCTCATCTCTTCCAATAATTTAGAGGCTCTGTCCCTTCTTTCTTCTAAGGTCATTCCAGCCAACATCATAGGAAAAATAACATTTTCCTCAGCAGTTAGAGTTGATATGAGATTATAATTCTGAAAGATAAATCCAATATTAAAAATTCTGAAAAGTGCTAAGGATTCTTCAGACATATCAGTAATTTTTATCCCAAAATTATAAATTTCCCCCTCATCTACTGAATCTAATCCCCCAATTAAATTTAATAGGCTTGTTTTACCCGCTCCTGAAGGTCCTACAATTGTGACAAATTCTGATTCAAAAATCGATAGATTTACATGATCTACAGCTCTAACAATCCAATCTCCGATTATATACTCCTTTAGAACATTTTTTAAAATAATTATTGGATTTGTTTTAGTTTCAATCGATACTTCAGAATTTATGAAATTATTGTTTTTTTCCATATTTCTTAAGAAAAGAAAAACAGAATTAAAAATTTATTAAATATTTTTTAAAATTTTCAAGCGAAATCATTCAGTTAACTTTTATTAATACTACTTCAGAAAAGCTTTTTTAGAATTTAAAATAATAAATAAATAATAAATTTTTGTAGAAAATAAGAATTGAGTATTGAATAAAATGGAATTTGAAAAATTAACCGAATTAATTATTGAACTTGAGGTTGACGACATAGAAGACGCTGTAAAAGAAGCATTGAATGAAGGTAAAACCGCAATGAGTATTTTAGATGCATTAACCAAAGGCATGGATAAAGTTGGAGAATTATATGAAAAAAAGGAATATTATCTTACTGAATTAGTTCTTGCGGGTGAGACAATGAAAGAGGCGTTTAAAATCCTTAAACCAAAATTACAAGCCGAAGGTGGGGGGAAAGAAAAAGTCAAGATTATTCTGGCTACTGTTCGTGGAGACAATCATGATATAGGAAAAAATATTCTATCATCTTTACTCTTAAGTGCTGATTTCGAAGTGATAGATATTGGCATGGATATTCCTGCAGAGAAAGTAGTTGAGGCAGTAAAAAAAACTAAGGCAAAAATTATTGGTCTTAGTACTTTATTGACGATGACAGTTGAGGAAATTAAAAATGTTCATGAAGCACTTGAAAAAGCTGGTTTAAGAGATAAAGTTAAAATTATCGTTGGAGGAGCGCCATTAAATATGGAACTTGCCAAAAAACTGGGTGCTGATGATTTCGCCGATGATGCAGTTGAAGGAGTAAGAAGAATAAAACAATTAGCTAAAATAACTATAGATATTAAGTTATAATATCAAATTGCAGATGGACCTACTATTTTTATAAAATTATTTGATAGGAAATGCGAGATTAAAATATGAAGGATCTAACACTTATTGAAAAACTTGGTTTTAGAGCCTCTGATAAAGTTGTTATATTCCATATTGATGATATTGGTTTTTCTCATGCTTCAAATGTAGCATCTTTTGAATGTTTAGATTTTGGGATTGCTAGCGGTGGCGCTATTCTTGTCCCTGCCCCTTGGTTTTTGGAAGTAGCATCAAATTATAGGACTAACCCAAAATATGATCTTGGTATTCATTTAACTCTCACGTGTGAATATGATCTGTATCGCTGGAGTGCATTGAGTAGTGTTGATCCAAAGACAGGATTATTGGATTCAGAAAAATCTCTTTGGC
>JAHLWE010000048.1 GCA_019058135.1 Promethearchaeota archaeon
AAATTTATTTGAATAAAAAAATTAAAATTGCATGTGAGAGAAAAAATGGTAAAAACAATATATTTGAGTTCATTCAATGAAAGGGCTGGTAAAACTCTAATTGCAATAGGATTGCTCCAAAAAATCAAGAAAGAAGGTTATAAAGTTAAATATGTTAAGTCCATTTTGATAGGGGCCATGGACGTTCCCAGCGCTATGAAGTATGTGAGACAAAGTGTTAGTGCTGCTTGTATTAACGGTTTTCTCAAGAAAAGATAGGAAAAGAATTTACATCGTACTAAGCTAAATTAATAAACAAGCATCCAAGGAAAATTATTGTTATGAAAACACAACTTTCTAATATAGACGTTTATGCCCTAGCAAAGGAATTAAATGATAAGTTATGTGATGGATTTATTGACAATATATACGGGGTAAAAGATTTATTAATAATAAAAATTAGAACTAGAGAAGTAAATAGAAATCTAGTTATTGAACGAGATTCAAGAGTAAATCTTACAAATTATAATTATCCAGTACCAAAATATCCAAGTCAATATTGTAGTTCTTTGAGAAAATTTTTAAAAAATCGTCGAATTTTAAGCGTCTATCAGCATAATTTGGATAGAATATTGATAATTGAGTTAAGTAGTCCAAACACAACTTCATGGAAATTTATTATTGAACTTTTTGCTAAAGGCAACTATATTCTCATAAATGAAGAAAATTTAATTATGGTGGCAAAGAAATATAAAAAATATAAAGATCGAGATTTATTAGCTAAAAGAGAATATAAATTTCCTTCATCCAGAGGTTTAGATTTATTTTTATTGGATAAAGATTCCTTCTCTAAAATTATTTATACCTCCAATGATGAATTAGTGAGAATAATCGCAAGAAACATTAATGTAGCAGGATTATATAGTGAAGACATTTGTAAAATGTCCCAATTAGATAAGAAAGTTAAATCAAACACATTAAGCGAAGAAGAAATTAGTAAATTATTTAATGTATTAAAGGACTTTGCTCTAAAATTAAAAACTGAAAAATTAACACCTCAATTTATTTTAGATGATAAGAATAAAGCGATTGATGTAGTACCATTTGATCTATCTATATATGAAGGTTATCAGAAACAATATATTGAATCTTTTAATGAGGGCCTTGATATTTATTTTTCAAAATTAGATTCTGCGAAAATTATACCTCAACCACTTGAAAAATATAATCGAGAGATGGAGAAATTAGAGAAAAGATTACAAACACAAATAGAATATATAAGAGAACAAGAAAATAAAAAAGAAAAATATTACAATATTGGAGAGAGTATATATAAACATTTCAAAGAATTAGAAAAACTATTAAAAACAATTTTGGACGCTAAAAAAAAAGGATATCAATGGAATGAAATTGAAGATAAATTAAATTCTGGAAAAGAACAAGGAATAAAAGAGACAATTCCATTCAGAAAAATCATACCTTCTAAAAAGCAAATTATTATTCAATTAGATGGGAAAGAATTTATCATAGATTTAAATAAAAGTATTGGAGAAAATGCAAATTTAATTTTTTCTAAAGGTAAAAAAGCTCAAAAAAAAATTGAAGGAACTTATTCTGCCATTGAGGAAACAAAAAAAAAGATTAAAAAACTTATAATTGAGAAAGATAGTGAACAAGTTATTGTTGATCATTTGGTACGAAAACCAAAGAAAAAATGGTATGAAAAATATAGATGGTTCATTTCCAGTAATGAATTTTTAGTAATTGGAGGAAGAGATATTAGTTCGAATGAAGCAATCTATAGAAAATATATTGAGATTAATGATTTAGTTTTACATTCAGAAATTAGAGGATCACCATTAACAGTTATAAAAAATCCAGAAAATAAGGAAATCCCTCTAGATACTATTAATGAAGCTAGTATTTTTGTTGGTTGTTATTCTCGAGCATGGAAAGAAGGTTATAAAATAACTGACATTTTTTATGTTCTACCTAAACAAGTGAGTAAAACGCCCCCCTCGGGAGAATTTTTACCAAAAGGTTCATTTATAATCTCGGGAAAAAAGAATTTTATTCAAAAAGTAAAATTAATATTAGCAATTGGAATTATATTTGAAAAAATTAAGGATGATTTGAATCCCGAATTAATACATTTTTACCCAAAGGTAATTTCAGGACCGGAATCATCTATTAAAAAACAAACGGAGATTTATGAACTATTGATTCCTGAGAAAGGTGGAAAATCTTCAGGGAGTATCGCAAAAAAATTAAAAAATCTTTTTTTAAAAAAAGTTGATAATGATCTGAAAAAGTGGGTGAATATTTTATCCTTAGATGATATTATACTACTGATTCCAGCTGGAAATTCGGAAATATTAGCTATTTAATTTATGTTTATTTTATTAATTCATTTCTGATAATTTTTAAATTAGTTAATGAATCAAATAGAATTCCATCAATATCTAATTTTAATAATTCTCTGATCTTTAAAATGGAATTCTTGAGATTAATAAAATCCCAAGCCAAAGCGATAATATTATTAGAGTGACAAACGCTAACAAAATGTTTTGAAACCAATATAGAACGGAGGGAAATCATATCAAATTTCATGGATTGAATCTTTAAAGAATTGTTTTTTAAGAATTCTTTTAACGTAAATTCTTTTCCTTTCGTTATATTATAGCAAATTCTACAATTTGGTAAAAAAGATTTGATCCTTTTTAATTTCCAAAGATTTTTTGAACTAATCACACAATTTGAAATAATATTATATTTTTCAATTATTTTTGCGGCTGGTTCTACTACATCATCTCCCTTTAATTCTATTATAAATTTAGTTTTATTTTTAAATGCAGAAATTACTTCGGTAAACAGTGGCATTTTCTGACCATTCTCTCTTGTTCTAAACTTACAAATTTCTGCATAAGTCATATTGGAAATGATACCATTACCATTATAAGTTCTTTGTAAAGTATTATCATGATTAAGGACTAATTTGTGATCTTTTGTTCTATGGAGATCAAATTCAATAAAATCTACTCCGTTTTCTATTGCTTTAGAAAATGAAATTATAGTATTTTCATCATACTCTAATTTAGTTCCGCGATGAGCAATTAAGATAATCTTTTTTGTCATATGATTTAAAAAAAGCTTTTTTTATTTCAATTTTATAATACAGAAATAATATACGCAAATATATTTTTGATTTCTTATTTAAATTTCATGAAATTAATTACAATTCATCTACCTGAAAAATATATAGATAAATTGGAAGAATTAGTAATGCGAGATCTATATCCAAATAGAAGTGAAGCAATTCGCATGGCTGTAAGGGACCTCTTAAAAGAAGAACTAGGCAGGCTAACTTAATTTATAAACTTATTCTTTCTTTTTTATCTACTTTCTTGGAGTAACCATAGATAAAGGATTAGTATAATAATTCCTAGACTTGAAAAAAGAAATACCCAACCATTTCTTATGGACTGAATTAATGATATAATTATGAGGATAGTGAGTTTTTTCCAACCAAATATTTTTCCGTTTATTTCTTCTACATTACCTACTGCAACACTTAAAAATAAGAAAAATAGTATAATTGAAATTGTTTTAATTGAAATATCAACAATATCTAAGTAAAGATTTTGATTCATAAAAATGGTAACAATACCCGAATTGAATAATATGGAAATAACAAAGAATATACTGGCTAAATAAAACGAAGTAATTCCCGATTTTATTATCAATTCATCCGTTGATAATATTTTCTTAGGTTTTTGTTTTTCTACAGTTTCCTTTTCGGGAATTTTTTTATATTTAGACATTTATTTTCTCCTCCTTTTATGTTTGTTTTTAGTTTTAAAGATGTAAAAACCAAAATAACTATAGAGAATACCTGCACTGATAAAAAATATTATTGTTAAAACATTTATAACTAATTCTAATATATCTGGAGGTAATTCTTCAGATTCTTCAATCCAACCAATTTTTATTTTCAGAGTTGTAGATTCTTTTAAAATAGAGCTTGAGCTATTATAATTGGGATTATCTCCATATATGAATTTTATTGCATAAGTTTGTGAGATATTTAATAAAACATCCTGTTTATCTGTATTATTTTCATTGAATTTTATTTCAAATTCATATTTAGTCTTCTTCTCATCAAGCATACAGGAGCCATTTCCATTTATATTAATATCTTGAATATAATTGGTCCTATTAACTAGATGAAAATCAAAATATGTTGTATTATGAATTGATGAATTATCCAAATTATAATTTTGAACAATTTTTGCATCTAAAAATTCTGTATCATTTTCATTTGAAGAATTGCAAAGAATTATTCCTAAAAATTCATTGGATGGATGGATTTCTAACTCAATACTTATTGCTATATATAGTGATGAATTAGATTTATTATGACAAACCCAAATTTCAATAGGGAGATCATCAATAAATCCTTCTGTACTATTTGCGTTTGTCCATTCATCTTCTATAGAACTAAAATTTCCATCAATAATTATTGGCATTGTTTCAACTGAGGTTAAAATATCATCATTAAAACTGGCTCCAACAAATTTTGGAAAAAAATTTAGAGAATAAATTATTGAGACAAGAATAAAAAATGCAAGAAATTTTTTTACATTATTAATTTTCTTCACAAGAGTCGAACCAATTTATTTCAACATTATTAAATATAATATTAGATTATAGTGAAAAATACATTTTAAATGGATACTAAAAATTTTAAAGAAAATTTGGAAGCAGAACTAGATTTATCCATTTGCTAGGGTATGCTATAAAGTAATTTAATAATTTCTTAATAGTTTTATCTGATTCCTTACTAGAATTGAAATAATTTGCAAATTTTTTTGGACCTATTGCAACAAGTAATCCGTCTAGATTTCTTTCTCTTTTAAATAAGAGCCAAATTGGTTTTTGATTTTCCACGTCTTTTATTAATAAAAAAAGCCATGGATTATTTGTCCAATCAGATCTATCTGGTGCTAAAATTTTATTAATTGCTTTTCCCGTAATATATTTTGGGTTCTCTTTTATTTGTTTTATTAATTCATCAAAAAAACTTCGTTTGATAGTTAAATATCCCTTGAATATTGATGCGTTATCATATAATTCTAACGGATCGCTTATTCCATCAGAAAATTTGATACCAATTTTCCATATCTTCATTAAAATTCATTTATTTTGATTAAAATTTTTTTTAAATTGATTTTTAGTAATTTATTTTCTCAATCAATAATTTATAAATTCCTTCTAAATCTTTAATTTTTTTTTTCATTCATATTTTAAAGAGAAGTTTATTTTCTAATTGAAAAGTTTTTAATATTTTTCTTATTTTTTTTATAGTTCCGCTTGTTTTTATGGGATAAATAGATAATCGAGAATTTTGTAAATATCGTATCATTCCCAATGAAGTAATTACAATTTCTTTTGATGTATGAGCAAATCTTAAGATGCCCCATCGTTCTTCTAAATTTAACTCAACTAACCATAATCCGATTTTACTTGTTTCTTTTATGCCAAAATATCTAAATAAATTTTTCCAAATAAGATTAATAATAGATTTTCCATCAATTATTATATCTTTTTCAACAATATAATAAAATAAAATATATCGTTGTCTTTCAAATTTCAATGTTTATTTAACTCCAATTTACTTATTTTATTATTTTAACTCCATCTTCGATTATATTTGGATCAATTTTCGTATTTAATTTTTCTATTAATTTAGAGGGATTATCTTTTAAAGCTAATTTAGCATTAGTAAAGCTCATATCTAAAAGTGTTTGACAAATACTTATTAAAACTCTTGGGGATCTGTAATCAGATAAACTTGGAAAATTTCCACTAATGAAATAATTGGCGTTTTTAACTAAGGTCATTCGCAATGCAGAGTATATGATACGAATATTTTTAGATTGAATATATTTGTTTTCATTAAAGATCGGAGCAAATGAAAATTCAATAAAAGAATTATACTGTTTGGATAGTGATAATACTCCAGGAGTTAATGTTTTTGTAATTTTTGGATAAGAGAAGGATACAATATCAATTCTAGTATCTCTTGCGCAATAAATTTGTATTTCTTTATTTTCAGATTCCACTGATAAAATATGTGAAAAATCATTATATTTTTTTATCATTTGTTTTAATTCTGCAATATTTTTAGGTTTTAGATTTATTCTGAAATATACATTAAGATCAATTGCTTTTCTTATTTTTTCTATTAATTTTTTTGGCAATTTTTCAATACTATTTATTGGTTCTAAGATAACATTTTTAAAATCCAATTTTTGAAGAAATTTAAGTCTATCTATGATATTATCATATTTTTCGATGTCAACTGGGACTCTTGATTCAAAATACCCCAATTATTATTAAACCCCTTTATTGCGAAATAGTTTCTAAAAAATTAATATTGTTTTTAAAATTTTTATTTTATGTGATAAATTTTGTTATTGAGCTTGATTAATATATAATTCGTAAAAAGATAGGTCGATATTTAAATTCACATTAAATTATGCATCAATAATTTTAGGTAATAAAAATAGGACTAAACAGATTAAAACTAAATGAATGATACTTAACGCAATTTATTTTCCACGTCCTTTATTTGCTCTGATACTTGGGCGATTTTTTTCAGAGCCCCATCCTTTCTTATGCAAACCCCTACCCCTTTTTCCTGCAGAAGTCAATCCTCTAAAGACTCTTCTCTTATGTTGTTTATATCCAATCCAATTTATATTTGGATCTGAGATAATCCTTGGATGATGCGGATCAACAAATATCACTTCATAATACCACGATTTTCCGTCATCATACACTTTATATGAATTTAAGACTTCAAGATTTGGATATTTTTTCTGGGCTCTTTCTTCGGCAATTCTTTGTAAGTTTTTCCCAGGAGTAATTTTTGATACTCCCATAGCTCTTGGTTTTCTACCCATTTTTGGTCTAGATTTACGTCGACTACCTTTTCGGATTCTCGAGCGAACGATACTATATCCTTGTTTTGCTTTATAACCTAATTCCCTCGCCCTATATAATTTAGTTGGTTTTTCTATGCGTTCAACAGATTTACCCTTTCTATATTTTATTCCTCTATGCCAATAGTCCGTATCATATCCAGTTTCGATATTCTGAAAAGTCTCCTTAATGAATCTATATCCTGACTTCAAAAATGTTTCACTTAATTCTAATTTAATTGTTAAAAAATTTCATAAGTTAAAAATTTTGTTTCTCTAAAAATTAAGGTTAATAACCAAGTTTAACATTAATGGATTTTTATAAAAAAAAATTCTTATAGTTTTTTGCAATGATTTATACTCTTTTAATTTGATTATCTAGAAAATTTTTTAATTTTATCAAAAATTATTTTATTAAAATAAATTTGTGGATTTTTTCAAAAATGGGGAAGAAAAATAAAGAAAAGAGTTTAAAGAAAGTAATCATTGACAGTAAGAAAGGGATTTCAATTTCTTATAATAAAGAAGATATCAAGAAAAAACTTCCTCATCTTTTTAATGAATTAAAAAAAAGTAATCAAAAAATTAGAATAAATGGAATTAAAGATTCTAATGAAATTAATGAACTCTTTAATCCAAGGGTGGAAGATTTTATAAGACGTTGTAGTACACAAGAAGAAGCTTACGAAATTTTAGATTTTCTCCTTAAAAGAGCAGAAATATCTGAAAAGGAATATAATAACTTAAAGAAACGTGTAAAAAATGAGGGTATAGAAAATTTTGGAGAAAAAAAGACATGGGGCTATTATGAGAGAAAATATGGAGATAAAAGGTAAATATTTTGAGATTAAAATTTAAATAAATTGATAAATTATTTTTAGATATTTTATCAAAAAAGAGATTTTGAAGGGGATATTAATATCAGAAAAATAAAATTTGCAATTGCTGGAATAGGAAATGTTGGATCTGCATTAATTCAAGGAATAAAATATTATGAAAAAATTGAAGAAAATAATTTATTTATTCATGGTTTAATGAACCCCAAGATTGGTAATTATACTCCGTATGATTTAGAATGCGTTTGTGCATTTGATATTAATAAAAAGAAAATTGGCAAGGATATTCATGAAGCTATATTCACACCTCCAAATTGTTGCCAAATTTTTGTAGATCCAGAGAGTCTCAATAAATCTGGAGTTCTTGTTAAAGCTGGACCAATTTCCGATGGATGTGCAAAGCATATGAGAGATTCATTTTATTGTTATGATGAATCAGAAATAAAACCGGTTGATATTGTTCAAGAATTGAGAAATTCTAAAGCGGAGATTTTATTAAATTTATTACCAGTGGGAAGCTTTAAAGCATCAAGGATTTATGCCCAGGCTTCAATAGAGGCGGGTTGTGGATTCATAAACTGCATTCCTGAATTCATTGTGAGCGAACGAGTTCTTGGAGATGTAGATTGGGTAAAAAAATTTGAGGATAAAAATCTTCCATGTGCAGGGGATGATATCAAGTCTCAAGTTGGGGCAACTATACTACATCGAGTTGCAACGAAATTATTTTTAGATCGAGGTGTTATAGTCAATGATACTTTTCAGCTTAATATTGGTGGAAATACAGATTTTGAAAATATGAAAAAAGAGTCGAGATTAGTGACTAAAAGGAAATCGAAGACTTCTGCGATAACAAGTGTTTTGCCTTATCCAATAAAATGTAGAATAGGACCCAGCGATTATGTTCCCTTTTTAAAAGACAAAAAAATTTGTTATATTCAAGTTAATGGAATAACATTTGGGGGATTACCTCTAATTCTTGATACAAAATTAAAAGTTGAGGACTCTCCAAATTCTGCTGGGGTGATATTTGATTTACTAAGAGTGATGAAGATTGCTTTAGATCGAGGTATTTCAGGACGATTAGATAGTATCAGTTCATTTTGTTTTAAGCATCCTCCAATTCAAGCCCCTTCTGATGTAATAGCCAAACAATGGGTTCAAGAATTTATTGAAGGAAAAAGAGAGAGATAAATTGATAGGTGCATTCAGTTTGGGGCGACAAAATCATTGCCAAGAGCATTAGCTCAGATTGTCACTGAGTACATCATCATGCATATTTACTTAATTTAAAATCTCTATTAAATTTTATTTTTAAATTCTACTCGTTTTTTAAATTCGATTCCTCTTTCAGTTATGTAAAATTCTTCATTATTTTTGCTTATTAAATTAAGATCAATTAAAACTGGTAGTCTTCCATTAATGCATTCCATCGGGACTCCAGAAAGTAATTTAATAGTTTCTTTTTTACTTGCTCCTTTCTTGATAGCAAGAAGAATCTCAAAACCCATATCTCCTATTAAATATTTCAAGTTTATGCTGTCATTTGATTTTTTTTTGTTAGCAGACATTGTAATATCTAAAATTAAAAATATTTTAAAGGGTTTTATTAATTAAATTTTCTTGCTCTCTTTAAAAAGCTCAAATATTTCAATTTATTTAAAAAAATCATAAAGATTGATTTTTATTTAATAGACTGAGGGAGTTTATTATTATTTTTTCTTTTTTTTCTTAGATACTTTTCTTTTCTTATCCACTTCATTCTTATAAGTAGGTTTTGATGATAAATCATCAAGAAAATTTTTTACATCAAATCCTTTTTTTGCAGGTGGTTCATATTTATCAGCAATAACCGCTTTAGTTTCTCTTGGTAATAATTTCCTAAGATATTTAGGAAACGAAGTAGTTATTTGAATATCAGTTTTTAAGATTACATAAATTGCCCCTTCATGTTTGAATTCATCAATAATTTCATGTTTTTTTAAAGTGTCGATAATTTCGATATAAGATGCTAAAGCTTTTTCTGATATGAGTTTGGGAAGAACACTTTTTAAAATTGGACCAGTTCTAAGTTTTAAAAGCACATTGTATATTTTAGAGTCAGAAATCAATTCAAATAATTGAAATGAATCTTCTTTACTTTGTTTATATACATCAAAAAATTGTGTTACTTTTTGAATAACTAGATCAATTAACATTGGTTCTTCATCGAAATGTTCAATAACACTTTTTGGTGGCATTCGTATTGATTCAACTTCTTTTACAAGAAGAATATATCTTTCATAACCAATTTCATTTATGTGAATAAAATCTTGATCTAATAATGTTTTTATTAAATCTTCAAATAATGATTTTTTGAAAGTTTCATTGAACCATTTTTGTAAATCTTCATATGTAATTGGTCCATTAGAAAGCTTCTCGAGTGTAAAAAAAATTTCTTTATCTTTTAATAGAATTGATATTTGTTCTTCTTCAGTTTTTTCACGAATTTCCTCTAATGAGGCCCAATATAATTCCTTCAGCCATAATTTAATTAATTCTTCATTTTCCTCTATTTTTTTCTGTTCAGCTTTATCATAACTATTTTTTTCATTTATATAAAAAGCTTTATGTGCTTCTTCATTAGATTGAAGTTTTTCTGCAAATTCGATACACGATGAAAGAATATTTTGTTCTATTTCTAGAGTCGTTGATTGATCAATTATCACAGATAGCATTAACATTTCCCTACCTCCTCGAGCTATTTCCGAATAAATTTCGAAATAATAATTCATTGAATTAAGATCTTCAATACTATGGGTAAAAAAGCCTTCTTCAATAGCTTGGTCCATAATATTTGCAATTCTAACATATAGTCTAGCATCTAATACATTTTCTGGAAACGAATAATATACTAATGGGCCAATCTTACGATGGAAATAGCTGAGAGAAACGATAGGCTTCATACCTTACCCTCTAAAAAATTTTTCTTTAATGAAATCCAAGATTGTGACTTTTTTTTATTAATTTTTTAATTGATTTTTTTATGTATTTTTAAGATTAAAAAATATTCAAATGTGACTCTCTCTAAACCATTAAAATACTAAATAGGATTTTATTAAATATATCAATATTAAATAATATCTGTCGATTAAATATATTAAGATTTATTTTAACTAATTTTTATATATTTTCTTAAGTTTAAAAAATATTTTTATTCATTTTTTTTAATCGGTTCAAATAAGTGAAAAAAAGTGGTAATTAAGGTAATAGCATTTGATTTAGATGATACACTTTATAATGCGACAGAATTAGCAAGAGAATCTAGAATTAGCGGTTTAAAAGCTATGATTAAAAAAGGGTTAAAAATGGATTTAAACAGTGCAATTTCAACTTTGGATGAGATTGTTAAAGAATATGGCACGAATAATTCTCGTCATTATGATATATTTATTCTACGTATTAATAGATTTGAGCCCCAAATTGATTTTATCAGAACAAATCAAAAAAACAAATACGTATCTGCTGCTGTTATGGCATATCATGAGCAAAAAATTATATCGATTAAGCCATTTGATGATGTTATTCCTTGTTTGAAGCAAATTAGGGATTTAGGTATAGAAACTGCAATAATTTCTGATGGAATACCAATTAAACAATATGAAAAAATATTAAGATTGGGAATTGATGAATTAATTGATTTAATTGTAATATCGGATGAGATTGGCATCAGAAAACCAAATCCCAAATTATTTGACTATTGCCTTAAAAAATTCGGAGTTAAGGGATATGAATCTATATATGTAGGAGATAATCCGGAGAAAGATCTCGTTCCAGCTCGTATGAATGGGATGAATAGCGTATATATTCATAGAGGTGGGAAGTATAATAATATAACTACGGGAGAGAAAATTTTTAATGGAACAAAGCCTGAGTTTGAATTAAATTCTCTTCTAGAATTAAAAGAAATTATAAATAAAATTAATTCTAAATAAGCAGATTAGGTGTTAATTTGAGACTAATCTTAATTCAACCGGAAATGTTTGAAAACGACGAAGAATGTTTTTTTGAAATTCAAAATCTCATAAATAGCATTCCATCTATAGAAGAAAACTACGATTTAGTTTGTTTACCAGAAAGATGGATTAAGATGAATCCAAAACTTGAAAAAAATATTCAAGAAGAGAGGGGGTCTCATTATCAATTCATTAAAAAAATGGCAAAAAAATATCATATCAATATACTCTCTGGAGGGATCTGGGAAAATAGGGAAAATTCTGATAAAAATTATGTAACATGTTATTATTTTAATAAAGATGGTCAAGAAATTGGGCGCCAAGATAAAATTCACTTATATCGTTATGAAAAATTTTTTTTTGAATCTGGAAATACTCTAAATTTATTTAATCTAAATGGAAACTTATTTTCTATTTTAATTTGTTTTGATATCGTGTTTGAAACCCCCCACCTTGCAGTTAAGAATGGTGCTGAATTTTTAATATCTCCAACATTAATTAGAGAAGAAGGGTTGGAGAATTGGGGTGTTTATTTAAGGGCGAAATCTTTAGAAAACAGAGTTCCAATTGCAGCGTGCAACCCCTATGGGATTTTAAAAGATAGAACTTTTCCAGGTAATAGTAAAATAATTTCTTTTGTAAAAGGTTTTTATTCACCATCTAAATTAAAAGTTCTTGAAGCTCCATTAAATAAACACGCTATTTTATTTGATAATATTGATTTAAAATTTCCAAATAAACTTAGAAAAAAAAGATTTAAAGAAGCCATAAATTTGGAGAAAATTAAATTAAAAAAGTATAATTAAAATTTATTAGCCGAAAAATTTGGAAATATTATTAGAAACTTTCAATGAAATGTAAAAAGCATAATTTATCCTATAAATATGTATGCCCGGAATGTTTCCAACCATATTTAAAGGAGACCGCCTTTTCGAGTTTAGAAGAAATTAGAGAATATCAAAGATTAAGTTCTAAAAGAATTAAGACAACAAATCCAAAAAGTAAAATTAATTTAATTGCTTGTCTGAAAATTAAATATTATAATAATGTTGCTTACGCCGGAACAATATTTTATGATATTAAAAACCAGAAAGCTAAAAATTTTAAGATAAGGAAATATAAACAGACCATTCCTTATTTTCCTACTCTTCTATTTTTAAGAGATCTGGAAATTTATTTAAATTTAGCTGAACAGATTAAGTTTAATCCGGATTGTTATTTATTAAATGCAAGTGGTCAATTGCATCCTTTTCTATTTGGAGTTGCATCTGATTTTGGCTTAAAGTTAAAAGAAGAGATACCAGTTATAGGAGTAACTAAGAAGAATCTTTATAAAAGTGGAAAGTTAATTAATTTAAAAGAATTAAATGAATTTAAGATTGTAGGAGATATCGAATTTAAAAACCATTTAGTAGGAAAATATTTATCAATTAAAAATTTAGAAAAAGGCATTTATATTTCTGTTGGTAATAATATAAGTTTAAATTTAGCAATAAAAATTATATCAAATTTATTAAAATATAAAATCCCTGAGCCTATTAGACTATTAAACATTGAATTAAATAAAACTATTAAAAATGAAATAGAAAGATAGATTCTAATTATAGGTTGAACAATTCTAAAAATCATATCAATCATCTTTCTTTATATATTTAATATAATGATTTCTGAAAATGTAGCCACAAAAAAAGGGTTATTATATTTTCGATTACCCTCGTTGTACATTTATGTTTGGAATAAAAGAACCCAACTAAAATTAAAAAATTTCCTTCTATATTATTTACTTCTTAAAATAAAAATATTTATAGAAAATTCGATCAATTTCCATATATCTCAAAATTATTTGATTATTTTATTAAAAATAATCCAAGACTATAAAGATTAATATACTAATTCAAATGGAGTTCAGTTTTGTTTTTTAAATAAAATGTGGACTTTATAAAGAGAGAGAGTAAATTAGAAGTAAAAAATACAGAGAGAGAGTAAATAAAAAATAAAAAATAAAAAAGTAAAAAAAAATGGCATACCAAATAAAACCTACTTATTTTGGCCCTAAAGCTATATTTGATCCATATTTTATTCCTCCTGAGTTATTGCATAGAAAATCTGAGGAAGAAATACTTAGTACAATTTTAAAGGACTCATTTATAGATGATTTTGGGGCAAATATTTTAATTAAAGGAATAAAAGGGGTTGGGAAAACTGTTTTAATAAATAAAACGATTTCAGATTTAAAAATAAACAGTAAAGATAATGGAAAAGATATTTTGAAATTATTTGTTAATTGTGAGGGGAAAAATTTAGAAGAAATAATAATTTCATTGATTTTAAACTTAGAAAAGATAGAAGAGATTAAATTAGATATTAATTTCCTGTTAAATTTGACTATTCCAAGGCTTTGGAACATTTTAAAACTTGCTTGTAAAAAATTTAATACTTTTAAATTTCTTGTATTTCATAATATTGAAGAAATAGAGCCCAAGATTTTCAAAAAATTTTTAAGATTTGGTAAAGAGATGAAAATTTCAATAATATCAACAATTAACAGGATTTCCATCAATCCAGAATTAAATTTTCTTTCAGAATTTGATGTTAAAAAAAGGATTGACTTATATAACCCATCACAATTGTCTGATATAATTAAACAAAGATTTACTTTAACTTATCCCTTTAATATCGATAATTCTCTTTCAGATTTCATGGTTGATTTAGTTGCAGAATATGATTACCTGAGACCAGGCAAATGCATAGAATTGATGAGAGAAATTTATCCAATCATTAAAAAAAAAAGAAATATTACATCTGATCACTTGCGAGAACAATGTTTACTACAATTTGATTCTTTTTCTTTAGATGAATTTGAAATAATATCATATTTAACGGAAGCAGATATTTTAATAGACATCTTTCTGGATAATTTAGCAAACTACTTTTCTAATGAATATAATTATTACATTGATTTAGTTAAATTAAGAGAATTATATGAGGTATCTTGTGAGACATTAGAATTTGAAAAAAATTCTAGTGAATTTAATCGAATACTTCAAAAGCTATTAGATTTGGAAATTTTAAAAGAATCAAAATTTGATAGAAAATACACCAATAATACAAGATTTTTTTATTCAATAATGCAGACATCTCAATTAAAAACAATGATTGATGTTATATTTGGAAAAATAAAATAATTTTAATGGACCTAAAATTTTTCTATTTAATTCCCAAAAAATTCATAAAAAAATTTGATAGCGAAACATTTAAATAGTTAAAGATGATATATTTAAATTTGCAATAGAGTAATGGTTACATATAGAATACTATTAAGCATTTTTTACGTTTTAATTTAATTACGCTTATAAGAGTTTCACTGACAAAACTATCATAGTATTGTCTTACAATATCTTAAAGATTTGGGTTAAGAAATCGGTTCTGTTGTATTTATAGTTAAAGTTATAAATTTTAAAAAAAAAGAATTAAAAAAATGGATGATATTAAAAATATAATCAGTATTAAAGAAATTAAGTATTCAAATCAATGTCCCGAATGTGGAAGTGAAATTATTTCACAACCAGAAAGAGGAGAATTAGTTTGTGAAGGATGTGGTTTAGTTATAAGTGAGCATATAATTGATACTGCTCATAATGGGAAGAGAGCCTTTACTCAACAAGAGAAAGAAAAACGAGAGAGTACAGGGTCTCCAATTACTTTATTATTACCAGATATGGGATTAAGCACTGTGATTGATAAAAAGAATTTAAATGATCCTAATCTTAAAAGGGCTGCAAAATGGAATACTCGGATGACTTGGGACAAACGGAATATGCTGTTAGCCACAACCGAATTAAAAAGAATTGGTAGTAATTTAAATTTACCTAATCATGTTAAAGAATTAGCCATAAAAATATATAAAAACGCTTTTAATAAAAAGTTATTACGAGGTAGGTCCATCAATGGGATGGTATCTGCAAGTTTATATTATTCCTGTAGAAAGGGAAAAATTCCAAGGACCCTTCAAGAAATCATAGATCAAACCAATGTAAAGCCAAGAGATGTAAGAAGATGTTATAGAACTCTTGTTAGAGAATTAAATCTTAAAGTTCCTTCGACAAACCCAATTTTACTAATTCCAAGATACATAACAGATCTTGGACTTTCCCAAGAAGTCGAGAAAGATACAATCGAATTATTAAAAAAATTTATTAAAAATTTCTCAACAAGTGGAAAAGACCCTAAAGGATTATGTGCTGGGGCAATATATTTAATGTGTAAATTAAAAAATAAAAAGATCTCACAAAAGAAAATTGCAACAGTTATTGGTGTTACAGAGGTTACGCTACGTTCCAGATATAAAGAACTTTCAAATAAGCTTAATTACAACAAACAATAATAATAGAAGAATAAAAAAATTAACAACCCCATAAAAAATGGGAATTGATTGAATAGGGCATTATTTTAAAAAGATTAAGAAGCTTCCAAAAACATTGGTTTTTGGAAAAGCGTTTTTTTTATGATTTAACTATTATTTAATTTTATCGATTAATAATTTCATTAAATCAGATAATGTTAATACATAACTTTGAATATTTGGTAATTGATTTTTTATTTTAATAAACATTTGTGAATAGTGTTCTGCACGTTCTTTTACCTTTAATAAATCATTTCTACTTTGTTCTCTTATTTTCTCTACAGGTATTCCCTTCATTATTGCTCTCTCTTGAATCGTTAAGCCAGAAGGAACTTGACTTTTCTCAAGTATAATGACGCCTTCACCTATAGATGCTCCTTCGTAAATAATTGTTCCGGCTAACACTTGGATGTAGTCTTCAAAAAAGCATCCAAAAATTAAAACTCCAGTTTCAATTATACAGAAATTTCCTATGTTTATTGGAGATTGGTGCGTCCTAGTAATCAAAGCCACATTATTAAAAATTGTTGAATATTGACCGATTCTTATTTGGGCATTTTCTGCTCTGATATACGAGCCGGGCCAGATTACAGCATTGTCCTGCACCTCGATATCGCCGATTAGAACACTATTTGGAGAGACATAAGCATTTTCGCTTATTTTGGGTTTTTTACCATTATATTCAATTATTGGCATAATCATCAATTAAATTTCTTAAAAATAATTATTAGAATTCTTATATTATATTCTTCTTTTATATCTTTTTAATATTTATTCTTAAAATTCGGTCTTTAAAATCAAAAAAATGAAGCCTTTATAGTGCATAAGAAAATGGATCATTTGAATCAAAAAAAATGAAAAAGTCTCGGGGAAATTCAATTGAGAGTATTTTATACAGCTCTTTCATTCCAATAATCTCGCTATTAAAATGAGGGGTTACTATTAGGTCTAAATTTAAATCTCTAGCGATTAATGCTGTTTCATATTGGATATCTCTTGTTAGCATACAATCACAATTAAGTTTTAATGCATATAACAGTGAATTCTTTGAAACATTTTCAATTATACAAATTTTATTTATCTCATCATCTAATTTACCAATGTATTTTATATATCTCGAATTTAGATTTTTTTTAATTCGATTTATCAAATCTTCCAACAAAAAAGGTTTTGTATTATTTAAAAACTTTTCAGGCGTACAAATTCGACCTAAAGGGATTTCTTTGCCAGATATATCTTTTAATTTAAATAAATTTTCGGTTTTTAATGACAATCTATTTGCAATAATTTCTGAAATTCCGTTTTGAGCCGCTTCAAATGCTGTATTTATAACAAAAAGAATAATACGGGCGCTTGATAATAAGTGAAATTTGTTAATAAGATTTTCATGAAAATGTTTTGTGGGAGTATGAATTAAACCACGATGGGAAATAATCAATGAAACCTTTTGTTTTACACCTTCTATTATTGCGTTTAAAGAAGGATCTAAAGTAATCATAATTTTTTTTATATTTTTATCTTCTAATTTTGGTCCAAATTGAATTCCATAAATATCATTTGTAAAAGCATGAGATTTTGGTGCAATTCTTTTCTCTAAAAAATCAGTTATTTGACTTAATAGCATAATTATAAGAGAATTTCCTACTTTTTTTAAATTTTAATAGGCTTATAATTTATAGAAATACTAAAAGGACATAGTATTAAAAAAGGGTATGTTTGTAATTATTTCTTTTTATCTTAATACTTAATTATTTTATTTTTAATTAAAGCAGAAATTTTTAGTTGAAAAAATCATTAATACTTAAGAAAAGTAAAAACTCATTAAAATTTATAATTACTATTTTCTGATATTTTTCTTAATAATTAAAAAATAAAAATGTGATAAAGATAAATGGCATCGAATGAAAACTGTATTTTCTGTAAAATTATTAGGGGGGATATACCTTCTAAAAAAGTATTTGAAAATGATAAAATTTTAGCTTTTCTTGATATTTTTCCAATGTCTCCTGGTCATACAATAGTGGCCCCTAAATCACACGTAAATTATTTTGAAGATGTTGAAAAAACTGAAGTTTGTGAAATTTTCAATATAGTCCAAGATTTAGCTAATGATTATTTAAAAAAATTAAATATAGATGGATATAACATTCTGGTTAATAGCCATTCAGCAGCAGGTCAAGAAATACAACATTTTCACGTACATATTATTCCGAGAAAAATGGCTGATGGAATAATTAGACATAAAATTCCGAAAAATCAAGCAACATCGGAAGAACTTGAACAAATTTTGAAGGAAATATCTTCTTAAAAAACTCTTATTTTCTTTATTTTAAAATTTTAAAAATTAATTAATTTTAATTTTAGAAAAATTAGAGAATTTTATATAGTTTTATTAAAACAAAATATCGTTTTTAACAATATTAAACATTAATCATGGCTAGAAGGGATATAAATTTGAAATTTGATAATAAAAAAAAAATAATAGATGTAAAAATTGTTTTTTATGGCCCTGCACTAAGTGGAAAGACTACAACTTTAAAATATCTATTCCAAAAATTTGGGAAATTAGATAAAATTAAATCCATTAATACTACCACCGGAAGAACTTTATTTTTTGATTTTGGAATAATAAAGTTAAAAGGTATTGAGTGGGATGTTAAATTTTTAATTTATTCAACTACTGGCCAAGATTACTATGCAATAACTCGTCCAACGACATTGCAAGGAGCAGATGGAATAATTTTTGTTGCTGATTCTTCGGTAGAAAGTTTTAATAGAAACTTGGTTTCATGGAGAGAATTAGTCAGTTTATATGGTGAAAAATTGTTGAAAATGCCCATTGTATGCAATTTCAACAAGCAAGATTTATTAAGGAAATTTAATTTTTATGAGTTTTTAGAGAAAATTCGTTTTAAGAAATATAAATCATTTGCCTTTTTTAAAACAATAGCACTTTTTGGAGATGGAGTTGTTAATTCTTTCAAAAAAATTATTGAACTCATATTTCCAGGATTAATAATTAACCGAATATCAATTTAAGTCAAAATGACTTAAAAAAAAGAAACTGGTATTTGATTAAATAAGAGAGATTTTTCACTTAAATTATATAACTTCTGGTATATTTCTTCCGCAAAATATGCAAAATTTATCATTAATTTTTACTTTTTGCCCACAGTAGGGACAAAATTTAAATTCTTTTAATCTAATTTCATCCAGAAATTTATAATTATTAGTCATCGTGTAATCTTCCTCATAATAATTTTCATATATTTTATCTAAATTACGTGTTTTTCGAGATAATAAAAGAAGTGTTATAATAATCATACTGATTACACCAATAATTATTAGAATTATGATGATTAAAGATGGATCAATTCGATTATCACTTATTGTCATTACAATGTAGAAGGCATCAGTTCCCCCTTCGGAATCTTGAATAATTATATAAAATAGTCCATAGTAGCCACTATACGATTCTACGGATTTTTTGATTATACCATTATATGAAGTATAATTCATTAATTCAGGAATTAAAAATGTACCGATAAATTTTTTCGAATCAGTATTATAATTTAATTCTAAGAAGACAAAATCTGAAGGGAATAAAAGGTTAAGAATACCATCAGTTGAGGATGTGACTCTAAAAAGATTTATAAAAACTCTCAATTCATCCTGATTACCCTCATAATCAACTAATTCATTAGCTTTTATTTGGAAATTATAGTGTGTCCCAAGAAAAGTATTTTGAATAATTAGACTTTCATTAACTATAGTCTCATTGAAATATATATGTGATCCATAATAAGAG
>JAHLWE010000539.1 GCA_019058135.1 Promethearchaeota archaeon
ACTTGTGAATATGGCAATCCAGTGGATTATTGGCCCCCAAAGAAGTTTATAGGAACTGAGATTTGTACAATTTATTATTTAGGAAGTGAAATATTATTAAATGATGATGATGTTGATGGTTTAATTTTAGCTCTTGAATTTTTTCAAGAAATTGAATTTGATTTCTATATTTTTTCCAAAATAAAAGAAAAATTCCCGAATAAACCAATAATCACTTTATTGATCCAAGCGGAACAAGAAGGTGCAAAACGAGTTGTTGACATTGCGACTGAATTAAAGATCCCTGTTTTTGAAAATGAAGTTGAACGAGCAGTTCGGGGCTATGCAATGCTGTTAAAATATTATAAAGATATAAAAAAAGAATAATTTTTTATTAAAAAATTTTAAAAAAAATTAACTAAAAATATTTTTCCATTTATCTGGAATTTTTACATCTTCTTCCATAAGTGAAAGAACAAACACCTTTTCACCACATTTACACTTTTCAGACTCAAATAGATAAAATTCAAATTTTTCCTCTGATTCAGTTTCAATCCAAGAACATTTTTGCACATTTGAAAACTCGGCAATTTCTCCACAAATACAATGTATTGCTGTTTCAGGTGTATAATTTGGCATTATTAAACTAAAATCTTTGGTCTTCTCAAACTTGCAGGAATTTAATAGAGTATTAATGTCATCTTTTAAGACTTCTTTTAATTCAACTTCGAATTTTTCAATTTCTCCATTTAAAACTTTAATATTTTTTAAAATTAAAAAATTATCAACTTCTTCTGTTCTCTTTTTAGGACCAATAGGTTCCATATATTTGTCTTTAATTATTTCTGGAATAGGAACTGGTTCTACTCCTGGGGGATATTCAAATGTGAAAAAATATTGTGTTATTCCACCTCTTAATACCTGCTCATTGATCAATTTTAAATTCTTGTAATCGCTAGAACTTAATGAGAATTTGATTAATTCTAAAGGTATTTTCTTGTCAAGTAGAATATTATGGATATTATCTAATGTAATTTGAACAAATTCCTTTAATAAAATTATTTTTTCTCTATTTTCTTGATAAAATATCTTTTTATTTTCCTCCTTAAAATCATTCCATTTTCGAACTATTCGAGAGCGTAAAAATTGTGGGAGGAAACATAGAAAACAAAGGGGAATCATAAGATAAAAAGTAAAATCAGGAGGTATGATATAAATAAGAATAACTAAAATACAAAGCGGTAACATACCGATTAAACCATTTTTTCTTAATTTTGAATTCAATGAGGTTGTTATGTCGTTTTCTTGAGCGACTTCTTCTGCTTTAGATTTTAAGTCTGAAATAGTAGGTTCTATTTGTTTTTGTTCAAAAGTTTCTTGCATAAAAGCTGCAGTAGTTTCATCTAATTCACTCATATTCTTCTTTAACATGTCCATATATTTTTCTAAAATGCGATCTCGATAAATATAATCGAATATATCTTCAGAAATTGAATCTATAAATTTTGAAATAAAGAGTTGTTTTTCTATTTTAACTATAGTCTCTTGATCTAAACCTAATGCTTCCTGAATTAATTGTCCTTGAGTTTTTTTAACTGGCTCCTCTTCATTTTCTGCTTCTTGTTCGGAGTTTTCAGAAGTATTAGTATCTTTTTCTCTTTTCATAATTAATTCAATAAAGCATAGAGACTTTATATAATTTATTCTATTGAGAATTAATCTCAAATCAAGAATTGATAAAAAGAGTGCTTAAATAAATTTAAATTATGTTTATTTAAGGCACAGACTCTACATGTTTAACTTCAGGAATTACTTGTTTTAATGCTCTTTCAATCCCAAGTTTGAGAGTCATTTGCGAATAAGCACATCCACGACAATGCCCTTGTAATCTTACTTTTACGATTCCATCATCCGTCACTTCGACAAGTTCAACATCACCGCCATCCATTTGCAACTGCGGCCTTATTTTTTCAATTATTTCAATTACTTTCTCTTTCATTTTAGTTACCTCAAATTAATTTAATTATTTATATATTTTATTTAAATTTAATAAAATCAGATTTTTATCAGTTTTCATTATAAAATATAAAATGTGGATCCTAAATAAATTTAAAAACTTCTTATGATTTTTCTTTCACCTATAAAAATTAAAGCTATTGAAATGCTTTCAATAAAAATATTTTTCAGAAAAATAAAAAAATACATTGTTGCCAATTTTATAACGTTCGTCCAATTCCGTAATATATTAATAATCCTGATGAAATTAGGAGTATTACTCCGAGAATACTATAGACATACCTAAAGATTGGTTCTTGCCAAGTATTAAATAATATTGCCCCATATAATGAAAGTATCACTCCAGTGATACCTAGAAGGAGCATTCTCAACTTCTTTTTTAAATTTTGAGCCAAAAATCTACGATATAATTGTATTGAATATAAGATAATGGGAACAGTAATGGCGCAGGTAAAAAAAATATAAACTACAATAAGAAACGTCCAACTATAGATAGGTGTCCAATTCTCACTGAAAGTTATTCCTTCTGGAAAAAGATGTATTAGAATACATCCTATTGCATAAGAGAATATAATAATAAAATATTTCTTATTGGAAAAATCCTCTTTAAGAATAATGTTTAGGAAAACTAATATAAAAATTAAGGAATAGGTTATTGAAAACGAAGATGAAAAATACAATAAATAAAGAATGATCTCTAATTTGGTAACTGTCACTAATAAATATATAACGTTTAGTATCAAACCGATACTCATTATCACATAAAATGCGCATAAAGTTATCGATGCGTAATCTCTTTTTCTTTTCAATACTTTATAAGCAAGAAATAGGTAAAATATTCCCATAAATGGATGCAAGAATAAAATAAATAATAGACGTATCCATTGCGTTTCTTGAAAAATCAAAATGCCATCACCTATCAAAAACTTTCTTAAGAAAAATTCTTTTTTTTTTTTTTAC
>JAHLWE010000540.1 GCA_019058135.1 Promethearchaeota archaeon
ATTCAAAGTTATCTGAGAAAGTTGAAGTTCTTAGAGAATATGATTTTCAAGGAGGTCAATTACACTTTAAAGTAGTAGTTCGAAATCATAGTGATGTGGCAATTCACTCTATTAAAATTATACTTGATGCCCCTTCTAGTTATAATCTACGACATGAAATAATTTCAATTCCTGTTATTGAACCAAGTAATTCAAGAGGAGTTGATTTTTACCTAGAGCCCCGAGAATGTGGAATATCTTCAATCGGTGGGACAGTTATCTATAAGTCTCCAAAAGGTGAGAAAAAAACCATATATCTTAAGAGAAAAGACGTGCAAATAAAATGCCCATTAGTCATCAATACTCTCGACAATGTGGAAGATTGTCAATTAGCGATCCAAGACCTACCGAGTGATGCAAGAGCATTTATGATTGCCGATCTCGATCCTCGTCTGGCTTTCAGAGCTGCCCAAAGAACTCTAAAAAGTTTTGAAACTACCATTGTTACTTCTCATGAAGAAGGTCAAGATGATAATTACCAAGCTGAAGCATGGTATTGTGCTGAAGCAAAAGTAACCGGTGGGAGAATAATTACTAGAATTTTTATTAATTCTAAAAATCAATCATTAGAATTAAGAGTTTGGTGCGGAAATCCAGGGCAATTAACTGGTTGGTTAGCAAAAATTATTGAAATCTTATTTGAGCAAATAAATATTATCAGAAAAATAAAATCTGAAGAGCGTGAAAAAACGCTTGACATAATGGTCATTACTCAAAATTTAATGGAAATTTCTGATTATTGTATGTTAAAATGGCGGGCAAATAATATCCGTATCAAGCTTCAGGATACATTTGTGAGAGTAAGAAAAATTTTGGGAGAGAAGCACCCCGTCTTGGATAGAATTGAGTTTTGGTTAACAAGTCTAAATAAATACAGTAAAAATGATAATATTAATGATAATGATGCGGAAAAATTAGCCGATGATATAGAAAATTTTAAAAGTGTTATAGGAAGGGCAATAAAACTCTAAATTTTTTCCTTTTGATTTTTTAACTAATAATTATATATCGAAAATTCTTTAAATTTTCAATAGTATTTAATTCTGTAATAAAATTGTGGAAGTCATCAAACTCACCTTCAAAAACTAATAATATTGTTTTATATTTAGAGTATAAGAATTGTGATTTACCTGCGATGTAATCCTTATAATCAGTTTCTATCTTTGAAATTTTCTTAATAGCTAGATCATCATCATGTTTTATCACTATCATTGCGTTTCCAATTATTTCCCTTTTTATCTTTTCTGAAACTACATCTCTCTCTATCTCTGAAATTTCCATTGTTGACATAAGTCTTAAAAGTGCATCTCTTATAATATTTGACTGATTTGGATAATATTTTTTAGAAACTAATTTTTTTAAGAATTTTTTCAAGTGATCGTTAATAGAAAAACTCATTATTGGCATTTGATTATTCTCTTTTTAATATTTTTTAAATTTTTCTCTAATAAATTAATTGTTATTCTATTTTAATATATTTTTACTATTTTTAATAAATATTGATATCCAATTCAAAAAAGTAGCTCCGGGCGGATTCGAACCACCGTCCCAGGATTCAGAGCCCCAGATGCTTGGCCACTACACTACGGAGCTAATTATTTGCGTTAAATCTTATTTACCATTAAAAATTTTTTTCTGACTTATAATTTTTTATATTTTCGTATTTAATAATAAATAATTAAAGTTAAAATCTCATTAATTCTTTTTTTTAACCCATTCTGTCATTTCTTTAAAATAGCTATCGCTCATTCCTGCAATATAATCTCTAACAATCCAACCTAATTTATCTTTTTCTTTATATTTCTGGTAATAACTTGAATAATTCTTATCATCTATATAATTTATATGATCCTTGAAAATGGGTGAGTTATAATTTGATTTTTCTAAATCTTTTAGGAAAACTTCAAACATAAGATAAAAATCTTTCTGAATTGATTTGTGTTGTTCTTTGCTTTTTTTATCTCTTTTTTCGTAAATGTTTTCATAATTGTATTCTTTCAATTCTTTTAACGTTGAAAAAATATTTTCATCATAACCAATTGTCTCATTTTCTATACTATAATCTAATAAATTTCTAATAAGTGTATTAATGATTTTTCGATTAGTATTTCCAAGAACTTCTCTACAATTTTCTGGTATATCTTTTCTCCGTATTACGTTTAAAAGAATTGCATCTTCAATATCTTTTCCTATATAGGCAATAATATCAGCGAATCTAACTGCAATACCTTCATAGCTCATTGGGATACGTTCAAACTTATTACCTTGAAAACAATCATTATATTCTTTAAAATGAGACTCCCAAGTTTTTCCATTAATTTTTTTCGGTTTCAATTCCCTTTCAAAAATTTCTCCATCATGGCATAAGATACCATCATAAACTTGTAATGTTAAGCTTAATCCTTTAGCAGGTTGGGTAGGAAACCGTTTTTCCAATTCTGCAAGCCATCTGACACCTTGAGCATTATGAAGAAAAGTTCCTATTCCGCATTTATTACTAATTTCATTTAAATATTCTTCACCAGGGTGTCCATAAGGAGCGTGCCCTATATCATGTGCAAGGCTGATTGCTTCAATTAAATCAGTATTCAATTTAAGAGTCCTCCCTATTTGCCGACCAATTCGTGATACGAGAAGAACATGCAAGGAACGGTGGGTTATATTTGCATTCTTAACTTCAAAAAAGACCTGCGTTTTATCGATATATCTACTAAACGCTTTTGAATGAACAATTCTATCTACATCTCGAAAAAAAAAAGGCCGAATATCCATATTATCCTCTTCAGGGTATAATCGTTGAGCTTGAGTGTCTTTTATTCCTCTAAATCCAATTTCTTTATCTCGGGATAATCTTGCTCGAACTTTATCCATAAAATCTCGTTTTACCATTTTCACTAATTAACTTTCGATTTTAATTTTAAACATAAACAATGAATTTGATAAAGTACAATATAAATTTTATAATCCTTCTCCTTTAAAATTAGTGATATTGAAAAACATGTGAAATTAACCAAATTTAATTTTCAGCGCATTATATGGACATTTTTCAATACATCGAAGGCATAAAATACATTCCCCTCCTCCAGTAAAGCCTTCAAATTTTTCATCTAAAATTCTGATCTGCATCGGGCACACTCTCTCACAAATTCTGCACTCTTTTCGTCCCGCGCATTTTACCGGATTACGTTTTAATTTCAAAAAAGAATATTCACTAAATAGTGAGCTTAAAGCCGCATATGGGCATAGATATCTGCAATATACTCTGGGATAATACACTGCAAGTATTAGAATTATAATATAAAAGAAAAATATGAAAAAAGTTAAAAAATCACTAAATAAAATTTGAATTTCACCAGAATTAATTATATCTTGAATTATTTCCGGGAAAAAAACAAATAAATATTCGGATAAAGAAAAATAACCTAGCGGTTTATCTGCAAAAGTTCCTAAATTACTTTTGTATTCAATATAAAAAATTGGATTAATCATTTTTGCAATACCTAAAGACATTATCGCAATAATTATAATTAACAAGATAACCAACTTAATATGAATCAAAAATTTATGAGTATTTCTTGAGAATTGTTTTTTTTTTTTTGAACGAAATATTGATAGAAAATCTTGGATTGAACCAATTGGACAAATAAATCCACAAAATATGCGGGAAAATAATAAAGATATTAATATCAGTATTCCAATTATTAAAAATGGAAATTCTGCTTGACCAATCATGTAAATAATAAATTCTAGAAACCCAGCTCCTTTCGAAATTGGATTTCGAGGGGAATTTAGAATAGGTAGGATTTTAATTAATCCTTCAAACAAATCCATATCAATTTGAAATATCAATTCAATTATTATGTAATTAATCAAAAAAAAGCTTAAAATCTGAATAGTAATACGAAGTATCGAAATATATCTCGGTCTTTTTTTATATTCTTCATCAACTGACGTCAAAAGATAATTCACAAAAAATTACGTATTTTATTGTAGATATTAATAAATTAAAAATAGATTTATTATAATTTTTATGAAAAAGATTTTTACACTTAATGCTTTGAAATAATTATTTTAGACGGATTGTTTCCATATTTGTAGGGCTTTTAGTCGTTCGTTTTAGTTTCTTATGTAGCAATGATGAAAGACTCACCGTTTTTGATTCCTCTCCATGATTCACAATGATTAGTCTGGGAGGTGGGTTGATCTTGCGTATATATTGAGAGATTTGCGATCTTGAACTGTGTCCTGAAAAACCTGATATTGTATATAAGTGTAAATTTAATTTGACGAGTTGAGTCCGTCCTCTTGTATCTTCATATTGAAATTCTTTAAAACCTTTTTGAACCCTGCGACCTAATGTTCCCTCTACTTGATAAGATACAAATATCAATCCATTTTTTGAATCATCGGCTAATTCTTTTAAATATATTAATGAAGGTCCTCCAATCAACATTCCAGATGTAGCTAATATAATGCACGGACCTCCTTTAAGTACCTCCTTTCGTTCGTCTTTAGAATTTATGGTTGTGAAATATTCACTTAAAAAGGGATTTCTCCCTTGATGAAGGATTTTTTCTTTTAAATCACTACTTAAAAAATCTGGATTAGCAGTATGTATAGCTGTCGCTTCACTGATTAATCCGTCTAAAAAGATAGGAACTTTATCAATTAATCCATGAGAAATAAATTCTTCAAGAATAATAATTAATTCTTGTGCTCGTCCCACTGCTAAGACGGGAATTAAGATTTTTCCACCTTTCCTGATATGAGCATTAATTACATCCCTAAGTTCCTTTTCAGATTCATGACGGCTTGGAATTCGATCTTGTGCTCCACCATAAGTAGATTCAGTCAAAAGACATTCAACTCGTGGAAAGTTCACACTAGCGGGTTCTAATAATCTTGTTTTCTGAAATTTATAATCCCCAGTATAAACAAAATTATAACCTCCATCTCCAAAATGTAAATGAACAATTGATCCACCAAGAATATGCCCTGAATTATGCAATGTTAATTTAACATCTGGTGCGATGTCTGTAACTTTTCCATATGATAGTGGAATTGTATGTAACACAGTTGTTTTTACATCCCTTTTTGAATAGGGAGGTGGTCGTGCTTCTCTCTCAGCGATTTGAATGTAATCCAATTGAAGCATTGTTGATAAATTACGTGTTGGAAGAGTACAATAAAGTGGACCACGATAACCATATTTGAAAAGGAATGGAACTAATCCAGAATGGTCTAAATGGGCATGAGTTAAAACAACAGCATCTAAATCTCTTATTAAAAATTGTGGAACCTCAAAAAAGGGAAATTGATTGTTACTACTCCCAACATTTACTCCGCAATCTAATAAAACATTACTATCATTTGTTTGGATTAAAATACATGATCTCCCAACTTCTCTGAAACCTCCTAGAGCAGTCATCCGTATTCTTAAATCATTAAATAGAGTAGGTCGATGTATTCTCTTTCCAATTCTAAGAAGAATTTGCTTTTGTTTAGACCGTTCAGTCTTTAACATACCTCTAATTAACTTAATCGTTTTTGAGTCTATAGGTGGGGCTCTTATAGCTATTGGCTGCCAAAATGTATTTCTTCTTATCTCTGTTAAATTATTTCCTTTTTTACCGATAACCAATCCTGGTTTTGCAGATTCAATAATTACTTCTCCTTTATTCTCGTCAAATTCGATATTTGAAATTTCTGCATCCTCTCCAACTAAATCTTGAATATATTTCTCGGTTTCTATCATATCTCTACGTTTCTCAAAATTCCATCTTACTACGATCCTTTTTCGCATCTTTTTTGCTAAATCTTTTAAAATATTAGCATCATCTATTAAAACTTTAGGATTTTCAGAATAAACCGCAATATCAGGACCCTCAAACTCGATCTTTTTTATTTTTATGTCTGCTGGAAGATTCTTTTTAATTACAGTTTTTATTCTGTTTAATTCACGTTCGCAACTCATTTTACTCAGTATTTAAAGAATTAGTTTCTTTTTTTATAAAAAAATTCATATGATTTGCAATTTAAGATAATAAAACATTAAAATATATACATATCAAATAAAGATATAGTTAATCAGATTAATATGAGATTTTAAGTTACAAGAGATTAAATCTCTTTTATTTATATTTCATTAATAAAATTGCTATAAAATTTTCATTAAAGAGCTTATTCCAAATAAACTATATTAGCATAATTATAAAAAGTTTATTATAATAATAAAAATTTTAAAATTCTAAAAATTAATATTTCAATACATCATGAAATTAATAAAAATTGGTGCAATAGCAAGTGGTAGTGGGTCTAATTTTGAAGCGATAGTTAAGGCAACGGAAGAGGGTATACTAAAAAATAAAGCAAAAGTTGTTGTACTCATTTGTAATAAACCGGGGGCTTTATGTATGAAACGTGCTAAGAACTTTAATATCCCTTACTACTTAATTGAATCTGATAAACATAAAGGAACAAGAGAGGAATTTGATAAAAAAATGGTAAAGTTTCTGAAGGAATATTCATGCGACTTGATTGTTTTAGTAGGGTACATGAGGTTAGTAAGTAAATATTTTCTTGGCCAATTTAAAGAAAGTGTCATGAATATACATCCTGCTCTACTCCCTTCATTCAAGGGAATGCATGCCCAGAGGGATGCTGTAGAATATGGTGTAAAAGTTTCAGGCTGTACCGTTCATTTTGTCAATCAACATTCTGATCATGGTCCTATTATTATTCAAAAATCTGTTCCTGCATATGATACCGATACCGAAGATACATTGGGAGCTAGAATTTTAAAATGGGAGCATAAAATTTTTCCAAAAGCCATAGAGTTATTTTGTGATGGTAGATTACATGTGGATGGTCGAATTGTTAGAATTGATGGAGAGGTCATTCTAGATTAAATTATATACTCTTCCATCAAATTATTTCTAGATCTGAACATTTAACAATTATTTAACTAATAAATCCTAATTCAGAATCTATGTTAGTTTGAATATAATTAAATATTTAATTAAATTGCATTTTTTTTAATTCTTTTTCTTTATTTTTTTCTTTAAATATACTTATTTCTCTTTTATTTTAATACAAGAAATCGATGTTAAAATTGATTGAAAATAAAATAGGGAAAACCCAAAAAAAAATCGATCAGCAACGATATTCTAAAAGTTGTTTATTCTGTAAATACGCAGAACGTCCTAAAGAAGATCTACCTCTTCTCTGTTTGAAATTAGACGCAATTGGATTTGCAAAACCTTGGAATATGCCTATTTTAAATTGCGAATATTATATGCCAAGAGGGAAGTAAAAAAAAAGAAAATGGATTTAATCAAAAAGTATAATGTCCAACGCAATACATCTTATATATTATTTGGGCTTCATGAATACAGTCATCATATGCTCGATGTTTTTCTATATATGGAATCTGTGGAAAATACCAATCCCAGCATTCTTCTACTGAAGGCCATTTGTAATTTGAATAATATGGATCTGAATGAGGTAATTTTAAAATTGGTGTGGCAAGGATCATTGGACATGGTAATTCCTTCTTTGGAATGATATTGCGAGATCTTAAGAATCCAAAATCGAATTGCTTATTATAGGCAGTTACAGGATATCTATCAAATATTATATTGAGTTTATCTCTAATTTTTTCCCATCTGGGTGCATTTAGAATCTCTTGAGCTGTAATAGACGAATTTTGAAAAATCCATGCGTTATTTTCGGTAGTTATATTAAATTTTTGTTCTCTAACAACTGTATCAAGAAGTTTTGAGATAGATCCATTTTCAAGATTCAAGCAACAAATTCCAATTTCAATTATTGAGCCTTCCCATGGCTTTAAAGAAGTAGTTTCAATATCAACAACAGCAATTTCTGTCATATCAATATTTTTTTTTTCTATCAATAAATTATGCATTAAAATACTTAAAGAACATTAAAAATTAGATTAATAGCTTAATGTATATTAAAAAGGCAATTCTTAAATGATAAAATTTAATATTAATAATAGGGAAATGATTAATGCGCTATCTGACCCAACAGAGTCAATGATCGATATGATTAAAGACTATGAAGAAGATCTTGAGTAGCTAAATCATTTCCCCCTAATTTGGAACAATAAGATATTAAATTGATTATTTATTCTCTTTATTACCAATTAGTTATTAATAGTCGATCTTAATAATGCCTCGAAGAACTAAGGAAACTGACGAAATATTAAAACTCATGCATAAAATAGGAAAAATTAGGAACATAGGTCTTGTTGGCCATATTGACCATGGTAAGACAACATTATCTGATTCACTTTTGAGTGAAGCTGGATTACTCTCACATGACCTTGCAGGAGAAGCGAGAGTTCTAGATTACTTAGAAGAAGAACAAAGGCGTGGTATCACTATGAAATCAACTAATATCTCTTTATATTATGAGAAAGTATTAGGTAGAAACGAGGAATTTTTAATAAATTTAGTTGATACTCCGGGACATTTAGATTTTAGCGGTAAAGTTACAAGAGCCCTAAGATTGATTGATGGAGTTATTGTTATAGTTGATGCAGTAGAAGAAATTATTACACAATCAGAAACGGTAATTAAACAAGCATTACAAGAAGGGGTAAAGCCTGTTCTATTTATTAATAAGTTAGATCGATTATTTAGAGAATTAAAATTAAAGCCTAATCAAATTAGGGAAAAAATTTCTCGAATTATAAATGATTTTAACAAATTAATTGAAAGATATGCAGATTCGGAATTTAAAGATGAATGGAAAGTTTCTCCTGCAGCTGGAACAGTTGCATTCGGTTCGGCTCTGCATAAATGGGGCTTTACATTATCTATATTCGAGAAAAATAAAATATCTTTTGAAGACCTACGAAATAAATATCTTAATAATGGTTATGAATCACTAGCTGTCTTAAATCCAATCCATGAAGCAATATTAGAAATGGTTGTAGATCACATTCCAAATCCTATAGAAGCACAAAAGTATCGAATCAAAAAAATTTGGGAAGGAGATATCACCTCAGAAATCGGAAAAGCTATGATAGAATGTGATCCAAATGGACCATTAATAATTTGCCTTAGTAAAGTTATAAATGATAAAGGTAGATTAATTGGAACCGGAAGAATATTTTCTGGTGTATTAAGAGTAAAAAATCCAATATTTCTTTTAAGAGAAAATAATGAACAGATTATCCAATCTGTTGCAGTATTTATGGGTGCAAGAAGAGACATAGTAGAAGAGATACCTGTTGGAAATATTGCTGCAATTGGAGGTTTAAAGAATATAAAAAGTGGGGAAACACTAATCGAGACAAAATTTTCTGATCAAATGATTGCATTTGAAAATGTGAAATACATTACTACACCAGTTATTACTGTATCAGTGGAACCCGAATATCTCAAGGATTTGGATCCATTAAAAAATCAGATCGAAGCTTTACTTATCGAAGACCCAAATTTACAATATACTGAAAGTCCAGATACTGGTGAATTATTGCTTTCTGGAATGGGACCATTACATTTAGAAGTTAGTGTTAATGAAATTAAAAAGAGAGGCATTGGAGTTGATATGTCTAAGCCACGAAGTGTTTTTAAGGAATCCTGCCTCGGCAAATCATCATCAATTTCAACCATTTCACCAAATGGGAAAAATTCAATACAAATCAAAATCAAACGCTTAGATCACAAAACACTTCAATTCTTTAGATCTGGTGAACATAAAATTATTAAGCCATTAAATAAATTAAAAGAATTCTTAAAAGAGAAAACTAATTTTTCATCAAAAGAAATTGAAGGATTTCTCAATTGTGATGAAAATTTAAATATTTTAATAAATACTCCGTTGGATATTAATGATATCATCTTAAATGATAAAGATAAGAATAAAATCATTGATATTATTAACAAAATCTGTTTAAATGGACCCCTCTGTAGTGAAGTTCTTACAGAAATAAAAATTGTAATAGAAGCTATTAACATTTCATCGAAAGAAGAAGATAGTTCAATTTCAGAATTGACTACTATGATATTTGATGCTATTAAGCAATGTTTAAATGATGCCCAATTAGTTTTACTTGAACCGATTTATCAAACTACTATCCAAATTCCTCCTGAATTGATAAAAAAAGCATTAAATCTATTGGCGAAATACCAATTAAAAGTTAATAAAGTTTTTCAAGATAATGAATATCAAACATTAATTGATTTTTTTATGCCTGTTAGATATGCTATGGATTTTACTGAAGATATTAGAAATAAAACCTCAGGTAGAGCATTTTGGCAAAATATTTTTCATTCATTCCAACCTGTTCCAAAAGATTTAATGGACTCAATTATTTCAGATATAAAGTTCAGAAAAGGTATATCTTGGTAATGCTTAAATCTTAAAATAATTTTCGCTAATAGAGTAATATGGAGAAGTTGAAACAATTTATCATGGCGATTTTTTTTTAAAAAAGAAGAAAAAATAATTATTTAGCTATATACTTCTTTCAAAAATAAAAAAAAAGAATTTGGGGTTAATTTTATAGATGAATGATCAATTATAAATTAACCCCTTTTTTTATTTTCTTGCGTGATAATCCCCCTTTCTAGTAAATCGGCACATTCTATAAGTTTTAGGTTGTTTATTACAAAATCGCCACTTACGTTTCGGTTTATTCGAAGATCCTCTAAGAGCTCGGGATGATTCCTTACTTTTAAAGTAGCTCTAATGCGTCGCTCAACCGATTCTATCGTTTTTGGACCTCTTAACCGCAAAATGGCTTGGAGGATAG
>JAHLWE010000541.1 GCA_019058135.1 Promethearchaeota archaeon
ATAAAAATTTTGATGATTTTAAAAATTTGATTAAGCAGAATAAAAATTCAGATATAGGTGAATTCACAATAGATAAATTAGTGTTAAAAAAGTCAGATCTTACTCCAAAAGGCCCGATTTATACAACTTTATCGTATTAATTAAAGTAGAATTGTATTATGAGTGTCCCAGAGAAAAAAATAAAGGCAATAGCATGGGATTTAGATGGGACTCTCGTATATTTTAATATAGACTTTATTCAAGCGAGAAAAAACGTTATTGAAATTTTCACGGAACATGGAGTAGACCCTTCTGATTTAAATATTCAAAAGCCTATATTAGAAAATGTGAAGATTGTAAAGGAAAAATTTAAAGAAATGAAAATTTCCAAAAAAAAAGTAAAAAAAATATTAAAAAAAGTTGAAAAATCTATCATCAAAGTAGAGAGCCAAGCAGCAGAAAACGCTAATATTGTTGATGGAATTAGGGAGATTTTAGAGTTTTGCCATCAAAAACAATTAAAACAAGCAATATATACTTTAAATACTAATGAATCCGCCAAAAAAACTTTAAAGAAGATAAAAATATTAAATTATTTCGATTTTATTGTTGGTAGAGATGATGTTGTTAACTCAAAACCTCATTCGGATCATCTAAACTATATTTGTAAAAAATTAAATCTATCCAATCAAGAATTATTAATTATTGGGGATAATTCACGAGATATTGAAGGTGCAAACAATATTAGTGCACCATCTATTGGAATTTTAACATTTAAGCACTCTGAAAATGATTTAAAAGGTGCAAATTTTATAATAGAACAGAAAAAAATAACTCAAGATTTAAGGAAAGCAATAAAAACTTTTTTATAGATATTTCAATACAAATATCTTATTAAATACAAATAATTAAAAATTTAAAAAAAGAACAAAAAAGAACTTGATTAAGAGATTAGTATGGTGAAAAGAGTTGTTCTAGATGTGTTAAAACCACATCAACCAAATATAGACGTATTAGCCACAGAACTTATGAATCTTAAGGGCATAACAGGAGTTGAAATAAAAGTCGAGGAGATTGATGAAAAAACCTCCTCTATAAAAGTAACAGTGCATGGAGAAAACTTTGATCTAGATAAAGTTATCGAAAAATTGGAAAGTCTAACTTGTGCTGTGCATAGTATTGACGAAATATTTTTGACTAAATAATTTTAATGAGATTTAATAATGATCCAGTTTATGGATTATCAAGAGAATGTAACGCGAACATTAAATTACTAAATAATAGAAAATATTTAAAAAATTTTTAGTTGTTAAATGACTGAACCAAAAGTCGTAAAAATAGTTAATGAAAGTGGCGAAATCTCTGATGATTTAGATTATGCCTTGTCTAATTTTTTATTAGCTCAAAGGGGACCTGGATTTACAGCTTGTCGTCCGCAATTAGTTGAATTAGAAGATCAATCTCAGGCGATAAAAATGATGATAGACCATACTTACATTGGAAAGGATAATAATGTTTATGGTTTGGGAATTGTAGGTTACATATATATTTCAACAACAGATTATTCAATTATTTTTTGTACTCCCCTTAAAGAAATGGAAGAAAATATTCAAGTGCTTAAAGATTCTGGAGTTGAAGCCCAGAAAAGACCTAAAGGAAAATATTGAATATTGAAACAAATAAATTTTATCAATAATTTTTTTTCCAAAACTTTTGTTATTTAGCTTAAATAAATCATAAACTAATTAAAAATCTCGTGAAATTGATGTCTAATAATAAAAAAGAAGAATCAGAACAAGCTAAAACTGTTAAGGCACAAATCCTCGACTATTTATTGGAAGAGGGAATATTGAGAAAAAAATTACCCTCAAGACCTAAAATTGATTTTGGTTTTGAAATTGCATATCCACCAGATCCTAGAGGAAAGAATCCTAATACTAAATTAATGGTGATAATTAAACCAAAAGAAAAAGATTATCTAATCATTCAAATTGCAACTCAAATTTCCGAACCACATGTAAAAGCTTTAAATTCCTTGCCAGAAGAAAAAAGATTTTCTTTTTTTATAGATTTGAAAAAAGCATTATTACTGAGAAATTTAATGTATAATATTGATATTCGAAATTATAGATATCTTATTTCAGACCAGATCTTCATAGAAAAAAACAAAAAAATTTCTAAGAATGACATATTTAAATGTATAAAAAATGTTTTCAATATTGCACTTTATGCAAATATTTTATTAGGAGAACTCTGTTCAGGAAAGATTAATAAATCAATTTTTGAAAAAGGAAAAGGAAACTCATCTGACCCAAGTTTTTCATTATATTCATAATATTATTAGGTTTTCTATAAAATGTTCGATCGCTGGCTTCAAGCAATTGGAAAAGTAAATTATGTTAGAAACAAGGATCGCCCTGATGTTGAGTGTATATTATGTTCCATCAGAGATGACGATGAAAGGGTAAAAATTTTTAAAATATATCAAGACAATGTCGCGTTGGTTTCTCTTAACGCCTTTCCTTATAATCCCGGACATTTATTAGTAGTACCTAACAGACATATTAAATCTTTTCAAGAATTAACTAAACAAGAAATAATTCATATTTCAAGATTAATTCAAGGCCTTCAAAAATTAATTAGCGATATATTCAATGCTAATAGTTTTAACATTGGAATAAATGAAGGCCCAAATTCTGGCGCAAGTATAGAACATTTTCACTTTCACATAATTCCAAGATATAATAATGAATTAGGATTTATTGATATTGTTTCAAATTCTCGTATAGTAATTGAAGGGTTAGAATCTGTCTTAAAACGCTATAAAGAAAAAATTAATGATTATATTAATAAAGATTACTTTAAGAATTTTAAATAAGAAAAAAAAATAGAATTTTTTAAAAATTGTTTTTTGAATTTGTTTATCTTGCAGCGTTTCGGATATCAACAGCTGTAATTCTCTTTCTTTTCGCTACTTTCGTAAAAGCGATTGCATCTTTTGTTATTTTTGCACCTGCGCCTTCTAAATAGTCAATTAATTTATCAAGAGCTTCTGCAGCCACTAAACGAGCGCCTTCCGCTTTCATTAAGCGCCTAATAGGAGCTTTTGCGATATAAGATTCTCTTTTTTTAGCGGCTGGTTTCTTTTTAGCCATAATTTTTTCCTCCACTAATATTTTTTATATTAAAAATTTTTTTTGTGTTTAATATAACCTACATCTTTCTAATATATAAATATTTTGTTTCGAATTAATATTTACTTTAATTTCTGGATATATTTTTCATTATTAGTAAAAAAAATTGATACAGTTAAATACCGACAAAATATAAAAATAAATAAAAAAATTTGATTTAATTTTTGGAATCCTTTTTATGTAATGTAGAAATTTTTTATTAATAATTTAAAAAAAATTCGAATTATTCAACTGTTATAATTAATACAAATGTAAAATTATTTGAATTATTAAATTAAAATTCTTCTTCAAATTTTTTTTTTTAATTTATTGAACCAATTTTGAAATAAAATTTGAGTAAAAAATTAAATTTAATAATGTTATCTGAGATTATATATTTAACTATAGAATACGGATTTGATGTCTAATCATTGAAAAGACCGAAATAATAAGTTCAAATTTTGAGAACATCGTAAAACAATTAGAGAAATTAAATCACTTCACAAAAAATGATGCTAAAGTCTATTTGACTTTAGTTCAATATGGTTATTTAAGTCCTGCAGAAATCTCTAGGCATTCTTCAGTTGATAGAGCAAGGGTGTATGACTCTTTAAATAGATTGGTTGAGAAGAATTTTGTACAAAGGGAACCCATTAAAAGGGGTGCAGGGTATAAAGCTAAACCACCTTCCAGTGTTTTTTCAATTATTCGAAAAGAATTAAGGAACAAAATAGTAATTACTACTGATATTGAAAAACAAATAAAAAGTTTAGAACCACCAGTGGAAAAGACTGAGTCCAGGGTCTGGAGTATATATTCAAAGGAAAATATTCGAAATAGAATTATAGACCTAATTGAAAAATCACGAGAAAGAATCTATTTCATAATTACACCAGATCTAATAATGGGTGATGAAGGATATAAGTGGTTGCTTGATAGAATTTATTTTAAAAAATTTAAAGACGAGAAGATTGAAATAATAATTGCATTAAATGTAATTTCCAAATTATATGATGATCTTAAAAAATTATTACGAATAGGTATTAAAATATATAAATCCGTTAAATCAAATATTGTTCCTTTTGGCCTTTTAATTGCTGATAATGAATTTTTATTAACAACCTTAGATAAACCAAAAGAATTACCGGAATATAATTCGGGATTATGGTTAGAAGGTGGGGATAAAGGACAAATCATTGGATATATCCATTTATTTAACCATTTTATTAGTTCAGAATGTAAAGAAGGAACAATAATAAAAAAATCAAGACAAAATTAAAAAATTTAAAATAAGAGTTAATATAATTTGGCAAATTATAAAGCAAAGGTAATAATGACCGGTTCTTATGGGGTTGGAAAAACATCCCTAATTGTAAGATATTGTGATAATACATTTTTAGACGAATATATCCAAACTATTGGGGCAAATTTCTTTATAAAAGAAATAGATCAAAAGGTCTTTACAGATTCAAATGTTAATTTAACGCTTTTTTTATGGGATATATGCGGGCAGATTGATAAATTATTTGTCACTGAGTATTATTTTCTTGGTGCAAGTAGTGCTATTATTGTATTTGATTTAACTAACAAACAGAGTTTTAAGGATATAGATTTTTGGATTAAGAAAATAAGAGAGCTCTCAGGAGATATTCCATTCATAATCGTAGGAAATAAAATAGACTTAGAGGGGCAAAGGAAAATTTTAAAAGAAGACGGACTTAAAAAAGCAGAAGAATTTAAAGTAAATTATATTGAAACTTCAGCTAAAAAGAATGTTAATGTTGATTTAATCTTTAGTGATATTTCTAAAAAAATTATGACAAGAGTTTAGTTTTAAGAATTATTATTGTTTTTAAATATTCCTTTTTTATTTTTATTAAATATGAGTATTCTTATTGTACCCGTATCTCAATTAGATCAAGCCAAGATAAGATTACGTGATATTTTTTCTAAAGAAAAGATAAAAGAATTAACATTAGCAATGTTTAAAGATATTTGCCAAAAAACTTTGGAAATAGATTGTTTCTCTAAAAAGATTGTATATTGTAATACGCAAGAAATTTTAGAAATTTCACGAGATTATGGTTTTATTCCAATTAAAGAAGAAAGGAGTGAAAAAACTCCAGATTTTAATAATGTTATTACTGAAATTAATGATATTATCATAAAAAAGTTTAATCCAATCAGTACATTAATTGCTTTTGCAGATTTAATTCTCATTTCACAAAAAAACTTCTTGGAGATAAGTGAGCTATTAAAAAAAAACCAGTTAGTGATATGTCCATCGGTAAATTCATTAGGTATTTCTTTAATTGGTAGATCACCTCCAAATATTATTAAAACTTGTTTTTCAAATTCTAAGAATTCATCTTTAATTGCCCAAATAGAATTAGCAAAGAAAAAAAAGTTAAAACAGATCGTCTTATACGACTCATTTCGAGCTGGTTTTGATGCGGATCTAAAGGAACACGTAATTTTGGGATATCAATATTTAAAGATTTTTAATCTTACGGATACAGAAACTTATAAATTTTTAAAACTGAATTTACAAGAAAGTATAAGGTCCAATAAATAAAATTATTTAAATTATTTTTTAAAAAGAAAAAGTTATTGCAATTTTAATTCTCTCATTGGTAATACCTTCTACCATTTTACTAAATTTTTCACGTTCTTCTTTTAATTTTTTGAGATATGAAAGATAATCATCATTTTTCTTTTTAAAATCGTTTTCTAAATGATCTTTTTTCAAACTTGCTGATGCAATTTTCTCTTTTAATTGGGAAATTTTTTTTGAAAGTCCAGTATCATTTATTTCTTTTTCTAAATTACTAATTTCTTCTTGTAAATGTTTATATTTTTCAATATTTTCTTTTAATTCATTTCCTGAAAGAATTTGATTAATGTGTTCTATAGTAGATTCCTTTTTGGTTGTTTTTAATTTTAATTCATTTGATTCTAAGGCTATTCTTAATTGCACTAATAAAATAGACAGTTTTCTTAGATCTTTACTATCTTTACATAAATTGACAATAGGATCTTTAAAAAAATCTTTGATGTCATCGATGGAAATATTTCTTAGTTTAATATTTCCCCTTTCTACCTCAACTCGTAGTTTTTTTAAGGCTTTTTTAAATTTCAAGTTATCATTTATATCAATTTTTAAATGAAATAAATCATTGTACAAATCTGATTGTTTTTTAAAAATTGCATGATCCTCAAACTTTAATAATTCATTTTTTAAAGATTCCAATTGTTTCGCTACATCTTCCTTTTCATTGCCTATTTCATTTATTGAGTTTTTAGCATTTTCAATATTATTTTTTAATGCAAATAATTTTGGTAACTTGTTGATCAAATTTTCAGCTTCTCTAATTTTTTTATATTTTTCTCTCAAGAATTTATCTAGTATTCCACCTTTTTGGCCTAATTTTCTTGTATAGTAATGTAGATCTTTTATTTCTACTTGAAAATCCCTTTGAAATTTTGGAATGGTCTTTCTACTAATATCAGTTATTAATTCAAATAATTTTTTAATTTCTTTCAATAATGTAGAGAGTTTTTCATAGGTCATATCTTCCGGAATTTCAATAATATTTATATCTTTTTTAACTCTCTCTGTAAAATATGATAATGATTTATTTGCCTTTTGGTCTAGATTCTCCTTGGCTTCGGACTTTTCCATTCTATCTATTGATTTTTTTAAGTGTATTAAACTTTGATCAATACTCTCAGTTAATTTCTGGGCTTTTCGTTTGACTTTAGAAAAAATCTCTTCCAACTTGGTATCATACCATTCTTCAAAATCTTCAATATTAATTTCTGATATGCTTACTTTTCACCCTTAACTGGATAAATAATTTTTTTATTATTCATATATTTTTGTAAGACTTTTGGGATATTTACTGAATGATCCTTGTTTTGGTAATTCTCTAAAATGCAACAAATCGTTCTTTCTGTTGCAATCGCAGTAGAATTTAATGTATGGATTATTTGATATCCCTCAGGGTCACCTAGCTTTCCAAATCGAATATTTAATTTCCTTGCCTGATAATCCAAACAATTGCTACATGAACCTAATTCTCTATATGTATTTGAGGCGGGAAAACATCCTTCAAGGTCGTATTTTTTTGCAGCGTTATCATTCATTTCTCCAGAAGCAATATTTACTATTCTATATGGAATTTCTAGTTGTTTGTAAAGATCTTCAGTATTTTTGTTTAATTCCTCATGATAATTCCAAGAATCTTCAGGTTTGCAAAGTATAAATTGTTCAATTTTTTCAAATTGATGAACGCGAAAAATTCCTAATGTATCCTTACCATGAGCCCCAGCTTCCCTTCTAAAACAAGTAGAGATTCCAGCATATTTTAACGGTAATTGGTCATTATCAATTACTTCATTTTGATGATATGCAGCAAGCGTTTGTTCAGCTGTAGCAATCATATATAAGTCTTGATCCTGAATCTTATATAATTGTTCTTCAAAATCAGCAAGTTCTGATGCTGCTTTAATTGAATTATATTTGATGAGAAATGGGGTCCATAATGCTATAAAACCTTTTGAAATTAAGAAATCTAAAGCAAATTGCATTAATGCAAGATTCATTACAGCTATATCATTTTTTAGGAAATAAAATCTGGAACCAGAAATTTTAGATGCCCTTTTAATATCTGCACCATCAATAAGTTCAATTAAATTAACATGAGAAAGCGGATTAAATGAGAACTTTGGTAAATCACCAACAGCTCTGACCAATTCGTTTGAATCCTCATTCTCACCTACAGGAACACTTTCATGAATTAAATTTCCAACTTTATAACGATATTCTTCTCGTTTTTTTAATAATTTACTAACTTCATTTTCAATACTTGGAATTAAATTTCCAATTTCTTTTGATTGCTGAATATTTGTTTCGATCTTTTCTGGAGGTGCATGGGATAGCTTCATTGCAGATGTGTCCTGAGAGAGGATATTTCTTTGACGTCTTAATTCGTTTAATTCCTGTAATTTTTTTCTCCAAGTTGTATCATACTCGATAACTTTATCAACTATATTTGAATCTTTAAAGCGTTTTTTCTCGGATTCATATATCAAATCAATGTTTTTACGAAATAACTCGATATCAAGCATTTTTTTTAATTGCCCCAACTCTCAATATCTTAATGAATTTTTATGTAATTTTTTCCTTTATTATAATAATTAGTATTAGTAGTAAATTATTGATAAGTTATTTTTATTTATTCATCAACCAAAACATTTACAAAAAAATATTGATCTTATAAGTTATTAAGGAACAAATAGTAATAAAAAAAATTATTTTTTTTGATTATTAATTCTTTTGCTTAGAGTTGCTCTAAGATAAGCGGTTTTAATTTTATTTTCGAATAATCCTACCTTTTTTGCAATCGATTGGAGTAGGATTCTATTTTTTTTGCCTTTCAAGCTTTCCCTTTCCATAAATCTGTTTACAAAAGCTTCAATTGGATCTTCTTCTGAACTCATTGTTAATTAAAAATAAATCAATAAAAATAAATTTTATTTTTCTTTTTCTCAATTACAATTTTTATATTAAATCAAATTTTAAAAGAAAAACAATTTACATTATTTAATTTATAAAAAATAAAAAACAGGTGAGTAATTAAGGGGAGTATTATGGAACAAGTTCGCATTGGAGTTTATGTCTGTGAGTGAGGGGTAAATATAGGGGGTTACGTAGATTGTGAAGCATTAAGAGACTTTGCAGAAACATTACCAAATATTGTAGTGGCTAAAATGAATAAATTTACATGTTCAGATCCGGGTCAACAAATAATTAAAAATGATATTCAAGAGTTGGACTTAAATAGAGTAGCAGTAGCGTCATGAACACCAAAAATTCATGAACCTACATACAAATCATTGTGTGCTGAGTCCGGATTAAATCCAAATTATTTTCAAATGGTAAATATAAGAGAACATTGTTCTTTTGTACATCAAGATAATAAAGAAAAAGCGACTCAAAAAGCAAAAAATTTAATTCGTGCAGGAGTTAATAGAGCGCGTCTTTTAGAACCTGTGCCAATCAAAGAATTGAGCGTTGAAAAATCCGCGTTAGTTATAGGAGCTGGTATTGCCGGGATGAATGCTGCGTTAGATTTAGCAAATCATGGTATTAAGGTATATCTAGTTGAAAAAGAACCAACAATAGGCGGTAGAAT